>NZ_JBYITD010000031.1:0-133939 GCF_057708945.1 Nonomuraea sp. bgisy101 | reverse complement strand
TCGAAGGGTCTTGTCAGAGGAAACTCTGGCAGGGCCCTTCGGCTTTTCTGTGCCCAATGTGTTACCTTGGTAAGATGGTAACAGTTGATCGAGTTCAGACCGGGTTGCGGGTGGAGCGGAACGTGCTCAAGGTGCTCAAGGGGCTGGCCGAGTACCTCGACATCTCGCTCGGCGACCTCGTCGAAGGCATCGCGCTGCACGCCTTCGACGGCAAGGCGCCCTTCACTCAGGAGACCCTCGCCAAGATCGAGCAGCTCAAGTCCGTCTACGGGCTGAACCTCACCTCCGCCGACGCGCACAAGCTGGTGGAGCGATGAGCGGGCCGCAGTACCGGCTCATTGGGCGCCTTTCCGTGGCGCTACCGCCGGCGGAGGCCGTGAAACTGTTCACGCCGCGTGGTGAGGAGCGGTGGGTCGAGGGGTGGCGGCCCCGGTTCCCGCACCAGGCCGACGACGACACCGAGCCCGGCACGGTCTTCCAGACCGACGCCCACGGGGGGGAGGACACGACCTGGGTGGTGATCCGCCGCGAGAGCGGCCACGCGAGCGGAGGGCGCCACCTGATGGGGTACGCCCGTGTCACGCCGGGAAGCAGGGCCGGGACCGTCACCGTGGCCGTGGAGGCCGCTGAAGGGGGCGGCAGCGCCGTTCAGGTGACGTATGAGATGACGGCGCTCAGCGAGGAGGGACGGCGGGCGCTGGAGGAGTTCGCCGCGGGGTACGACGACTTCCTCAGGTCGTGGGAGGCGGCGATCCGCGCTGCGTGAGCAGCGGCTCGATGCGGTAGGGGATCTGCGTCGAGAGTGCGATCGTCGTGTCGGTGCGCTGGACGCCGGGCGAGGCGAGGATGTGCGCGATGACCTCCTGCAGATGGTCGGTGTCGCGCGCGACGACGCGGCACAGCAGATCGTGCTGGCCGCTGGTGCCGTGCACCTCGAGGATCTGTGGCACCCCACGCAGCGCCTGGACGGCCTCGGCGAGCCGGCCCTGGGCGATCTGGAGGGAGACGAACGCGAGGATCGGGTAGCCGGCGCCCGCCGCGGAGACCGTCGGACCGAAGTCGAGGATCACCCCGCGCGCGGTCAGCTTCTCGACGCGGGCCTGGACGGTGCCTCTGGCCACGCCGAGCAGGCGGGCCAACTCGGTCAGCCCGACGCGCGGATGGGCGCGCATGGTCACGAGGAGGCGGGAGTCGAGCTCGTCCATGACCCTCCAGACGATCTGTGCGATTCGCGCAGTATAGGGCCAGTATGGCAGGGCGAAAGTGCGCGAATCGACCAGGGAAACTGGTCGCTCTTGCCAACGAATGCCGGAATTGCTGTCATTCAGGCATGTTCGAGGAAGCGCAGTACTTCGCGCCCGTCGCCGAGCAGGGCGACGGGTCGGTGGTGGTCGAGTTGGCGGCGTCGCACCCCGGGTTCGCCGACCAGGTCTACCGGGCCAGACGTAACGCGATCGCGGCTCTGGCGGTCAACTACCGGCTGGGCGAACCCATCCCCGCGGCGGAGTACACCGAGCAGGAGCACGAGATCTGGGCACTGGTCGCGGGCGAGCTGGCGATCAAGCACAGAAAGTACGCCGTCGCCGAGTACCTGGACGGGGCGGCCAGGCTGGGCCTGCCGTCCGAGCGGATCCCGCAGCTCCAGGAGGTCAGTGAGCTGCTGGAGCCGCTGACCGGGTTCAGGTACCTGCCCGCGGCCGGTCTGGTGCCGCTGCGGGACTTCTACGGGGTGCTGGCCGACGGGTACTTCCACTCGACGCAGTACATCCGCCACCATTCCGTGCCGTTCTACACCCCGGAGCCGGACGTCATCCACGAGGTGATCGGCCACGCCAACGCGCTGGCCAACGACCGGTTCGCGGCGCTCTACCGGCTGGCGGGAGCCGCCGCGCGGCGCGTGGAGAGCGAGGAGGCGCTGGAGTTCGTCTCGAAGGTCTTCTGGTTCACCATGGAGTTCGGCGTCATGGCCGAGAGCGGTGAGCTGCGCGCGTACGGGGCGGGGATCCTGTCGTCGTACGGTGAGGTCGAAGAGTTCAGGGGCATGGACATCAGGCCGCTCGACCTGAAGGTGATGGGCCACACCCAGTACGACATCACGAAATATCAGGACGTGTTGTTCCGGGCGGAGTCGATGGAGCACCTGGAGGACGTCGTGGGCGCCTTCTGGGAGACGTGCGACGACGAGTCCATCGCCGCCCTCCGCTGAGCCGCAGGGAAGAGGGTGGCGCTCAGGTACGCGGGCCGGAGCGCCACCGAACGGCGGGCCCTCACCGATGGCAGCCGAGGACGGCCCTTCAATGGACCTGGGACGGCGTGATCAGCCGGTAGCCCACACCGCGCACGGTCTGGATCAGCTGGTCGTCGTCGTCACCGAGCCGTGCTCGCAGCCGTTTGACGTGGACGGCGATGGTGTTGGTCGAGGTGCCGTCGGCGGAGTTCCACACGTGCTTCATGATCTGCTCACGCGTGACCGTCCGATCGGCGTTGCGCATCAGATAGTGCAGCAGCTCGAACTCGCGCAGCGGCAGATGCACGGCCCTGCCGCCGACCCGCACCTGGTAGGCGTTGACGTCGAGCTCGACGCCGCCGACCGTCAGCACCTTGCGGGTTTCGGCGCCGCCGTGAGAGGCCGCCTGGATGAACGGCAGCAGCTCCAACACCCGGTAGGGCCTGGCCACGCACGCCGAAGCGCCCGCGGCCAGCGCCTGGAGCGCCTGCTCAGCATGCCCCTCTCCGACGCCGAGCAGTACCGGCACGGAGCGCGAGAGCCGTACGGCACGCACGAACTCCACCGCGCCGATGGTCGGCAGCGTGGCACCGACGAGCACGACGTCGGGCTGGAGCGCGCCGGCCTGCAGCAACGCCTGGGCGCCGTCGGTCACGCCGGTGACCACGACGCCTTCCCGCTCCAGCGCTGCCGCCAGCTCGTGGATGACCTCCTCGTCGGGGTCGGCCACCAGCAGGGTGGGTACTGTCGGGGCGTCCCCGTTCGCCGCGACCACCATTAGCCGAAACGCCCCGTGATGTAGTCCTCGGTGGCCTTCTCGGATGGATTGGTGAACATCCGGGAGGTGTCGTCCATCTCGACCACCTTGCCGGGCTGCCCCTGGGCGGCGAGGTTGAAGAACGCCGTGCGGTCGCTCACCCGGGCCGCCTGCTGCATGTTGTGGGTGACGATGACGATCGTGTACTCGTCCTTCAGCTTGGTCATGAGGTCCTCGATCGCCAGCGTGGAGATCGGGTCGAGCGCCGAGCAGGGCTCGTCCATGAGGAGCACCTGCGGCTTGACCGCGATCGCGCGGGCGATGCAGAGCCGCTGCTGCTGACCGCCGGACAGGCCTGCTCCCGGCTTGTTGAGGCGGTCCTTGACCTCGTTCCAGAGGTTGGCGCCCTTGAGCGACTCCTCGACGACGCCGTCGGACTCCGACTTGGACACGCGGCCGTTCAGCTTGAGGCCCGCGGCCACGTTCTCGTAGATCGACATCGTGGGGAACGGGTTGGGTCGCTGGAAGACCATGCCGATCGAGCGGCGTACCGAGACGGGCTCGATGTCGGGACCGTAGAGGTCCTCGCCGTCGAGCAGTACCTTGCCGTCGACGCGGGCGCCGGGGATGACCTCGTGCATGCGGTTGAGGGTGCGGAGGAAGGTGGACTTTCCGCAGCCCGACGGACCGATGAACGCGGTGACCGAACGTGGCTCGATGGTCATCGAGACGTCCTCGATGGCCTTGTGCGATCCGTAGTACGCGTCGAGGCCCGAGACCTGGATCTGCTTGGACATGGGTGCGGATACCTCCTATCGGGCCCTGGCAGGCGAGCGCCACCAGGCGATGAGGCGCGCGACCAGGTTCAGCAGCATGACGATCAGGATGAGCGTGAGGGCTCCGGCCCATGCCCGGTCGATGGCGGTGTCGTTGGGGCGCGCCGCCTGGTCGAAGACGTAGAGGGGGAGCCCCATCTGCGGCCCGTTGAACGGATCGTTGTTGATGGAGTCGGTGAAGAACACCGTCAGCAGCAGCGGCGCGGTCTCGCCCGCGACACGGGCGATGGCCAGCATGACGCCGGTGATGATGCCGGTGAACGCGGTCGGCAGCACGACCTTCAGGATCGTCCGCCACTTGGGGACACCCAGGGCGTAGGCGGCTTCGCGCAGGTCGTTCGGGACCAGCTTGAGCATTTCCTCGGCCGAGCGGACCACGGTCGGCATCATCAGGATCGACAGCGCGAGCGCCCCGGCGAACCCGGAGAACGGGATGCCGAGGAAGAGGATCCAGAAGGCGAAGATGAACAGACCGGAAACGATCGAGGGGACGCCGGTCATGACGTCCACGAAGAAGCTGATCGTACGGCCGAGCCGGCCGCCGTTGCTGTACTCCACCAGGTAGATGGCGGTGAGCACGCCGATGGGCACCGCGATGGCCGAGGCGAGCAGGACCTGTTCGAGGGTGCCGATGATGGCGTGGTAGGCGCCGCCTCCCGCGTCGCGGGCGCCGATCCCGCGCATCGAGTGGGTCAGGAACTCCAGGTCGAGGCGGGCCATGCCGTTCTGGATGACCAGCCACAGGACGGAGATGAGCGGCACCACGGCCAGCGCGAAGGCCAGGTAGACCAGGCACTGGACGATGCGGTCCTTGACCCGCCGCCCGGTCGAGACATGCTGGATGATGCTCATGCCGCGGCCCCCGAGTATTCCTTGCGACGGGCGATCACCACGCGGGCGCCCATGTTGACCAGCAGGGTGATGACGAACAGCACCAGGCCGGAGGCGATGAGCGCGCCACGGCCGACGGGGGTCGCCTCGCCGAAGCCGTTCGCGATGTTGGCCGCGATGCTGTTGGCGTGGGGAGTGAGGATCTCGAAGCTGATGTCGAAGGTGGCGGGGAAGATGAGCGCGACCGCGATGGTCTCGCCCATGGCCCTGCCGAGTCCGAGCATCGCCGCGCTGATGACGCCGGGGCGGCCGAACGGCAGCACCGCCATCTTGATCATCTCCCAGCGGGTCGCGCCGAGCGCGAGCGCCGCCTCCTCGTGCATCTTGGGCGCCTGAAGGAAGACCTCGCGGGAGATCGCCGCGATGATCGGCAGGATCATGATCGCCAGGACGATGCCGCCCGCCAGCATGGTCTTGCCGCCGATGACGCCTTCACCCGAGAACAGCGGAAACCATCCGAGGTTGGCGTTGAGCCACTCGGACGGCGTCTTGAGGAGGGGGACGAGGAAGACCAGGCCCCACAGGCCGTAGATGACGCTGGGCACCGCGGCGAGCAGGTCGACGAGGTAGCCGAGGGGCCCCGCGAGGCGGCGGGGCGCGTAGTGGGAGATGAACAGCGCGACGCCGACCGCGATCGGGGTCGCGATGACCAGGGCGAGGGCCGAGCTGAGCACGGTCCCGAACGCCAGGGCGGCGATGCCGAAGACCTGGCTGCCGTTGGGCTCCCAGACGAGGTCGGTGAAGAAGTTGCCCTTGTTCGCCTGCAACGCGGGAATCGCCTCGCTGATCAGGAAGACGGCGATGGCCGCCATGATCCCGAGCAGGACGATGCCAGCACCGGTGGAGGCGTAGCGGAAGGGTCCCTCACCATGGGTGCGCCGGGAGGCGGCCCGGCCGATGGCCGGTCCGCCTCCTCGGGTGCGAACGGGGGTCGACATGAGTTAGGAGATCGCCTCGACCGCCGAGCGAACCTTGGTGAGCAGCGCCGCGGGGAGCGGGGCGTAGCCGAGGTCCTTCAGGGAGGCCTGGCCCTCGTCGCTGGCGGTGTAGCCGAGGAAGGACTTGACCAGCGGAACCTGGTCGGCCGGCAGGCCCTTCTCGCAGGTGATCTCGTAGGTCACCAGGACGATCGGGTAGGCGCCCGCGGCCTTGGTGGCGTAGTCGATGCTCAGCTTGAGGTCGTTGCCGGTGCCCTTGATCTCGGCGGCCTCGACCGTCTTGGCCGCGCTGTCGGAGGTCAGCTCGACGAACTCGCCCGCACCGTTGGCGACCTTGGCCTTCTGCAGCTGAGAGTTCTCGGCGTAGGAGAGCTCGACGTAGCCGATGGCGCCCTCGGCGCCCTTCACGGAAGCGGCGACCTGGTCGGAGCCCTTGGCGCCCTGACCCTTGGCCTCGGCCGGCCACGCCTTGGCGGGCTCGTACGGCCACTCGGCCGTGGCCTTGAGGAACTTGGTGAAGTTGTCGCTGGTGCCGGACTCGTCCGAGCGGTGGAAAGCCTGGATCGGCGTGGAGGGCAGCTTCGCGTCGGGGTTGTCGGCCTTGATCGCCGCGTCGTCCCACTTGGTGATCGTGCTGTTGAAGATGCCGGCGATCGTCTTCGGCGACAGCTGCAGACCGTCGACACCGGGGAGGTTGTAGACCACGGCGACGGGGCCGGTGACCATCGGCAGGTTGATGGCCTTGCCGGTCTTGCAGCGGGCGTCGGCCTGGGCGGGCTCGCCCTTGTCGTCCTTCAGCGCGGAGTCGGAGCCGGCGAAGGAGATCGTGCCCTGGATGAACGCCTGGACACCAGCGCCGGAGCCGCTGGGCTGGTAGTTCAGGTTGACACTCGGGTTCTTCGCCTGGAAGTCCTTCTTCCACTGGTCGATCGCGTTGGCCTGAGCCGAGGACCCAGCCGCGTTGATCGTGCCGCTGAGGGCGTTGTCGTTGCCCGGGGCGGCGGCGGACGCGGACGTGGTGCCGGCGGGGGCACCAGTGTTGTTGTCGGTGCCGCACGCAGCGAGCGAGAGCGCGCCGACGACGGCGACGGCGGCGAGCCGGCCTGCATACTTCACGGTTGGGTTTCCTCCCACTTGGTCCTTAGTCGACTCAGACGTTAGGCACCCAAGGTGACTCGACCCCCGAATCGGGGTGAACGTTCGGTGAACGAGCCTGGTCAGCATCATGATGGGATGCATGACCTATCGCGTATCTCTGGTGTGTATGGGCAACATCTGCCGTTCTCCGATGGCGGAGGCGGTGGTCAGGCGCACGCTCGACGAGCACGGGCTGGCCGGCAAGGTGGCGTTGGACAGCGCGGGAACCGGCGGCTGGCACGTCGGCAGCCCCATGGACGAGCGCGCCGCCGAGGTGCTCTCCCAGCACGGCTACGACGGCTCGCCGCACCGTGCCAGGCAGTTCGACTTCGACCGCTACGACCTGGTTCTTGCCATGGACAGGGAGAACCTGAGAGCGCTGCGCCGCGTCGTTCCCGCAGGCACCGACCTCCGCCTGTTCCGCTCGTTCGATCCGGAGGCGCCCGAGGGGGCGGAGGTTCCCGACCCCTACTACGGCGGCCGCGACGGCTTCGAGATCGTGCTCGGCCAGGTGAAGGCGGCCGCCGAAGGGCTGGCGAGCTACCTTGCCGATCGTCTGGACTGAGGATCTCGGCTCTTCACACGCGTGGCGGCTGCGCAAGGGGACGATGGACGGCAGGCCGGTGTTCGGCAAGTACGGAGCCGTTTCCCCTTTGTTCACCTCCGAGGCGGCGGGACTGCGCTGGCTGGGCCCCATCGCGGCCACCGTGGTGTCGTCGGGCGACGGGGAACTGGTCCTCGAGTGGATCGCTACCGAGCCGCCCACCCGTGCCGCCGCCGAGCGCTTCGGGCGCGAGCTCGCGCGGACGCACCTGCGCGGCGCGGACGCCTTCGGCGCCCCATGGCCGGGATTCATCGCCGAGCTGCCGATGCCCAACGAGCCCGCCGCCGACTGGCCCGCCTTCTACGCGGCCGACCGGGTCATGCCGTTCGTCAGGCGGGCGCGGTTGTCGTCCGCCGACGCGAGGATGATCGAGCGGGCGGTCGCCAGGTTCGCCGAGGTCGCGGGGCCCGCGGAGCCGCCGTCCCGGATCCACGGCGACCTGTGGAGCGGGAACGTGCTCTGGTCGGAAGGCCGCGCGCTGCTCGTCGACCCCGCCGCGCACGGCGGCCACCGCGAGACCGACCTGGCGATGCTGGCGCTGTTCGGCGCGCCGTACCTGGACACGATCCTGGGCGCGTACAGGGAGGAGGCGCCGCTGGCGGAGGGGTGGCGCGACAGGGTGCCGCTGCACCAGCTCCACCCGCTGCTCGTCCACGTCTGCCTGTACGGCGCGGCCTACAGGGACGCGCTCATGGGCGCGGTCTCCAGGGTCCTGGCGCTCTAGGAGTCTGCTGAACAATCCGGGTTCCCCTGTCGGGCGGTAGGGCGGCTGGGAGAATCTTGGTGTGCAGGGTGAGAGCCGGATCGATCGTGAGTTACTGGACGCGGCGGCGTTGGTGGGGCATCTGATCCCGGCTGGGAGCGTGTTCGCTTTCCTGGCCGAACATCGGCGGACGGTGTTCCCGGACTCGTTGTTCGCGGATCTGTTCACCTCGTCGAAGGGCCGGCCGTCGTTGCCGGGTGAGCTGATCGCTTCGGTGTTGGTGCTGCAGAACCTGCAGGATTTGTCGGATCGTCAGGCGGTGGAGGCGCTGCGATGTGATCTGCGGTGGAAGGCCGCCTGCGGGCTGGCGTTGACCGACGAGGGGTTCGATCCGTCGGTGCTCACCTACTGGCGGCGGCGGTTGGCTGCCTCGGATCGGCCGAACCGGGTGTTCGAGGCGGTTGCCGAGGTAGTCGCGCAGACCGGGGTGTTGAAGGGCAAGACGCGGCGGGCGTTGGACTCGGCGGTGCTGGAGGACGCGGTTGCCACCCAAGACACCGTCACCCAATTGATCGCCGCGATCCGCCGAACGGTGCGGGAGGTACCGGGTGCGGCCGAGGTGGTCGCGCGGCAATGCCGGGCGCATGACTACGGCGACCCGGGTAAGCCGGACATCGCCTGGGACGACCGGGACGCCAAGCAGGCGCTGGTGTCGGGCCTGGTAGAAGATGCCCTCACCGTGGTGGCCGCGTTTGGGCGGGCCGCCGCGCAGGGGACGCTGGATGACAAGGCGGCCCAGGCGGTGGCGTTGCTCGCTCTGATCGCCGGGCAGGACGTCGAGCCCGCCGACGACTCTGATGGCAGCGACGGCAGGTGGAAGATCGCCCGGAAGGTCGCCGAAGACCGGGTGGTGTCCGTTGTGGATCCGCAGGCCCGGCACGTCCACAAGACCGTCCACCACCGCCAGGATGGCTACAAGGCCCACGTCGCGGTCGAACCCGACACGGGCCTGTTCACCGGCGGCAAGCTCACCCAGGCATGCGGGCCCGACAACCATGAGGCCGTTGTCGGCGTGGAGTTGATCGAGGCCGAAGACCGCAGTGGTGAGGCGGAGTCGTTACAGGTGCTGGGCGATTCGGCATACGGGACCGGTGACGCCCGCGCCGCCCTGGCCGAAGCCGGTCACACCCCGGTCATCAAGCCCGGGCCGCTGCGCCCGGCCGTCCCAGGCGGATTCACCGTTGATGACTTCACCGTCAACGAAGCCGACGGAGTCCTGACCTGCCCTAACGGCACCACCAAGAAGATCACCAAAGCGCGTAACGTCGTGTTCGGCGTCGCCTGTCATGCCTGTCCGCTGCGGACGCGTTGCACCAGCAACAAGCAGGGCCGCACTGTCCGTCTTCATCCACAGGACGCCGTGCTGCGCCAGGCCCGGGCGGACTGGGCCGCAGATCCTGACCTACGAGCGATCTACCGGCAGCACCGGCCGATGGTCGAACGGTCCATCGCCTGGCTGATCGGGCCGCAGGGCCGCTACCGCAAACTCCGCTACCGCGGCGTCACCACTAACGATCTTTGGCTTCACCTACGTCTGGCCGGTCTCAATCTCCGTCGGCTACTCAACCTCGGCCTCACCCGCGCCGATGGGACCTGGATCCTGGTCTGAGGGTCCGGCCACGCCCCACGTCCTTTCGCGCGCCCCTACCAGCAGCCATCACGCTGGAGCCAGCGGGAAGAGCGAGCGTGTAGTCGGCTCGCACGGGTTTGAACCTCGCCGCGCAGACGGCCTTGTCGGCGCTCTTCCCGGCACACATCACCCCTTGTTCAGCAGACTCCTAGCGGGCGCTCAGGCGGCTGAGCACCTCGTCGTGGAGCACGCCGTTGGTGCAGACCAGCCCGCCGGACTCCAGGCCCTTGCCTCCGTCGAGGCCGGTCCACCTGCCACCGGCCTCCTCGACGATCACCGTCAGCGCGGCGATGTCCCAGGGGGACAGGTCGGGCTCGGCCGACAGGTCCACCGAGCCCTCGGCGACCATCATGTGCGACCAGAAGTCGCCGTAGGCCCTGGTCCGCCAGCACCCGCGGCCCAGGTCGAGGAACGGTTCGAGGCGTCCGGCCTTCTCCCATTCCTCGATGTCGGAGTAGGAGAAGGACGCGTCCTCCAGCTTGCCGACGGACGAGACCCGCATGCGCGAGGCCTTGGTCAGGCTCTTGCCGGTCCACGCGCCCCCGTCGCGCGCCGCCCACCAGCGGCGGCCGATCGCGGGCGCGGACACCAGGCCGACCACGACCTCGGCGTGGTCCATGAGCGCGATCAGCGTGGCCCACACGGGGACGCCGCGCACGTAGTTCTTGGTGCCGTCGATCGGGTCGATGATCCACGAGCGCGCGCCGTAGCCGGTCTTGCCGAACTCCTCACCGACCACCGCGTCACGGGGTCTGGCCCTGCGCAGCGTTCCCCTGATCGCCTCCTCCACCGCCCTGTCGGCGTCGCTGACAGGGGTGAGGTCGGGCTTGGTCTCGACCTTGAGGTCGACCGCCTTGAACCGGCGCATGGTCAGGTCGTCGGCGGCGTCCGCCATGACATGCGCGAGGCGTAGATCGTCGCTGTAACCCGTCACGATGAGCCACGCTATCGCGTCCTGGGTCGCTTCTATCAGAGCGGTCATATCCCAATTGAGAGTTACTCACCAGTAGCATTGCGGCATGTCCTTCGATCTCGGCGAGTTCCTGCTGCAGACGGTGCCTTTCACCCGCTTCCTCGACATCTCCTTCGACAAGGTCGAGGAAGGAATGGCGATCTGCCGGCTGTCCGACCGTCCCGACCTGCACAACCACGTCGGAGGCCCGCACGCGGGCGCGCTGTTCACGCTCGCCGAGACGGCCTCGGGCGCGGCGACACTGTCGGCGTTCAGCGACCAGCTCTCGCGTGCGGTGCCGCTGCCGACCACCGCCACGATCCGCTACCGCAAGGTCGCGATGGGCGAAGTGGTGGCCGAGGCGCGGCTACTGGCCTCCCCCGCCGAGGTCGTCGCGCAGCTGGACGCGGGCGAACGGCCCGAGTTCGACGTCGCGGTCGAGATCCGCAACGCCGAGAACACGCCGGTCGCCGAGCTGACCGTCACCTGGACCCTGCGCCCCAACCGCTGACCGCCACCCGGAAGCGCCCGCCGGGCCGCCGCCACGGACACGGCCTGCCGTACCGGCGGCCGGTCGTCAGGGCTGTCAGTGGCGCCGGCGGGTCAGTCGTCGGTGTCGGGGGCGCCCTCGCGGCTGGCCAGCAGCCGCCTGAGCGACTCCAGCCTGGCCGGATCGGCGTGCCCGTCGGCGACCCACGCGTCGAGCGCGCAGCCCTCGCCGAGGTGGGTGCAGCCCTTGGGGCAGTTGACCGTGCCCTCCGCCAGGTCGGGGAAACCGGCGAGGACGGTCTCGACGGACACGTGGGCGAGACCGAAGCTGCGCACGCCGGGCGTGTCGATGATCCAGCCGCCCTCGGGCAGCTCCAGCGCGACCGCCGAGGTGGAGGTGTGGCGCCCGCGTCCGGTGACCGCGTTGACGTGGGAGACGGCGCGGTTGGCGTCCGGGACCAGCGCGTTGACCAGAGTGGACTTGCCGACGCCCGAGTGCCCCACCAGCACGCTGACGTGACCGGTCAGCCGGTCGCGCAGCTCCTCGAGGTCGCCGCCCTTCTGGACGACGACATAGGGCACGCCGAGCGGATCGTAGAGCGAGACCAGCTCGGCGGGCGGTGCCAGGTCGGACTTGGTCAGGCACAGCAGCGGGTCGATCTCGGCGTCGAAGGCGGCGACCAGAATCCTGTCGATCATCCTGGGCCGCGGCGGCGGATCGGCCAAGGCCGTGACGATGACGAGCTGCTCGGCGTTGGCGACGATCGGGCGCTCGATGCCGTCGGTGTCCTCGGTGTCGTCGGCGCTGCGCCGCAGCATCGAGGTGCGGGGTTCGACCCTGACCACCCTGGCCAGGGTGTCGGCGGTGCCGGAGACGTCGCCGACGATCGCGACCCTGTCACCGACGACGATGCCCTTGCGGCCCAGCTCGCGGGCCTTCATGGCGGTGACCGTGCGGCGCTCGCGGTCCTTCTTCCTGCGGCCCTCGGTCTCGACGAGGCAGGTGTAGCGGCCCCTGTCGACGGCGATCACGAAACCTTCGACGGCGTCCTCGTGGGCAGGGCGGATCCTGGTCCGCGGCCGGGAGCCCTTGCCCGGCCTGACCCTGACGTCGTCCTCGTCGTACTCCCGCTTCCTCAGCGGTCCGCTCCTTGCCCTGAGAAGCCGGTCATGGCCGCTCACTCCCCAGCATCTCCGCCCACATCCGGGCGAACTCCGGAAGAGTCTTACCCGTCGTGGCGATGTCTTCCACCTGGACGCCGGGGACGGCGAGGCCGATGACGGCGCCCGCGGTGGCCATGCGGTGGTCGGCGTAGCTGTGGAAGGTGCCGCCGTGGAGTTTCGCCGGGCGGACGACGAGGCCGTCGGCCGTCTCCTCCGCGTCGCCACCCAGCCTGTTGATCTCGGTGACGAGGGCGGCCAGCCTGTCGGTCTCGTGGCCCCGCAGGTGCGCGATGCCGCGCAGCGTGCTCGGCGAGGTGGCCAGCGCGGCGAGGGCGGCGATCGTCGGAGTGAGCTCGCCCACCTCGTGGAGGTCGGCGTCGATGCCCGCGATCTCGCCGGTGCCCGTGACCGTGAGCCCTTCGCCGGTCATGGTCACGGTGGCGCCCATCGCGGTGAGCAGCGGGCGCAGCTCGTCGCCCGGCTGGGTCGTGCGGGCCGGCCAGCCGGGGATGGTGACCGTCCCGCCGGTGATGAGCGCCGCCGACAGGAACGGCGCGGCGTTGGACAGGTCGGGCTCGACGACCAGGTCCATGGCGGCGATCGGGCCCGGCTCGACGCGCCACACGTCGGGCTCGCCGTCGTCGACCCGCACCCCGGCGGCGCGCAGCATCTGGACGGTCATCTCGATGTGCGGCATCGACGGCACTGGCGCGCCCTCGTGGCGGATCGTGACGCCCTTCTCGAACCTGGCGGCGGTCAGCAGCAGGCCCGAGATCAGCTGGGAGGAGGCCGACGCGTCGATCGTCACCTCGCCGCCGGTGATCGGGCCCCTGATGGTGAACGGCAGGGCGTCGTTGTCGACCTCGGCGCCGAGCGCGCGCAGGGCGCCCAGGATCTGGCCCATGGGGCGCGTACGGGCGTGGGGGTCGCCGTCGAAGAAGACCTCGCCGTCGGCCAGCGCCGCCATGGGCGGCACGAAGCGCATCACGGTGCCGGCCAGGCCGACGTCGATGCGGGCGCCGCCGCGGACGGGGCCGGGGGTGACCTGCCAGTCGACGCCCGAGGCGCTCTCGTTCGACGGCGTGAGCCCGGTGCCGAGCGCGCGCATGGCCGCGGCCATGAGGTCGGCGTCGCGGCTGCGCAGGGCCTGCCGTACCGTGCCTGGGCCGTCGGCGAGCGCGGCGAGCAGCAGCGCCCTGTTGGTCACGGACTTGGAGCCGGGCAGGGGGACGGTGGCGGTGACCGGAGCGGACGCCGTCGGAGCTGGCCAGAGCGGAGCGGGCATGGCCCAAGCCTACTGGCAGCCGGCGCGTCGGCCGTGGCGCGTGAGGCGCCCCACGGCGAGCCACGGCGGCCCCGGCGCCGCGCGGTTCCGCCGTGCCCAGCCGCCGTTCGACCATGCCTTCGTGCCCATACAGCGTGGTGGGCGAAACGGTCGCTGACGTGGCAGGGTGTAGTCATGTGCGGCAGATACGCGTCAGCGCGCAAGAAGCACGAGCTCCTGGAGGAGTTCCAGGTCGAGCAGGACGCCTCACCTGACGAGGAGCTGCAGCCCGACTACAACGTGGCGCCGACCAAGCAGGTCTACGCGGTGTTGAGCAGGGTGCCGAAGGACGCTCAGCGAGCGGTCAGGGAGCTGCGCGTCCTGCGGTGGGGTCTGGTTCCCGTGTGGGCGAAGGATCCGTCCATCGGCTCCCGCATGATCAACGCGAGGCTGGAGACGGTCGCGGAGAAGCCCGCCTTCAAGAGGGCGTTCGCCTCCCGCAGGTGCCTGCTGCCGGCCGACGGCTACTTCGAGTGGATGCCGATCGAGGGCGAAAAGAAGAAGAAGCAGCCCTTCTACATCCACCCCGAGGACGACGGCGTGCTCGCGATGGCCGGGCTGTACGAGTTCTGGAAGGACAAGACCAGAGCCGACGACGACCCGCTGAAGTGGCTGGTGACCTGCACGGTGATCACCACGCAGGCCGAGGACGACCTCGGGCACATCCACGACAGGATGCCGATGATGATCGAGAGGGAGCGCTGGGCCGAGTGGCTCGACCCGAAGCTCACCGACACCGAGCAGGCCTCCAGACTGCTGGTTCCCGCCGACGCGGGACGGCTGGTCGCCCATCCGGTCTCCACTGACGTCAACAGCGTCCGCAACAACGGCCCCCACCTGATCGAGCCGCAACAACCAGAGGAAGAAAGCGCACTTTTCTAGGCTGGCGGTGTAAGAAGCACGCTAAGTGGGCATCCGGTGAGGAAAGCGATGCCATCCGTTCACTCGGAGTCACGCTGCATTCACCACCCCCCGAACGCACCGGGCGGAACCTCCGGGGAGTTCCGCTTTTGGCTGCCCCCGCTTACCCGGAGGTGCGGACCGTGGACGACACGACCGCTCGTGAGCGACTGGAGAGCATGCTCGCCGAGCTCGACAGGTCGATCGGCGTGCTGCGCGGAGACCCGGTGCCCGTGGCCGACCGCTCCGCGGCCGACGCCGGCTCCGACCTGACCGACTCCGACCGTGCCCAGGCCATGCTGACGGTCGCGACCACGCATCGGAGCGCGATCGTGGCCGCGCTCAAACGCCTTGAGGAGGGCACGTACGGCGACTGCGTCGACTGCGGCAGGCCGGTGCCCGAGGGCAGGCTGGAAGCCCGTCCAGAGGCGGCCAGATGCGTCCAGTGCCAGGCGAAGCAGGAGAGAAGGCGCTGACCCTCACTTCTTGAACGCGCTGGCCACCAGGTGGATGCCCACGGTGTCGTCGTCGTCGGGATGCGCGTCGAGCTCCGTGCGCACCAGCCAGGCCAGCGCCCGCGTGTCGGTGGCCAGCACGTGGTCGACGGTGGAGGGGGACAGCACGGTGCGCGGCCTTATCCACTCGACCTCGAGGCCCGCGCCCGTGAGCAGCTCGCGCAGCTGGCCGCTGCTGAAACAGCGGGTGATGCTGCCGTCGGGCCACGGCACCAGCATGACCTCGCCGGTCTGGCGCAGGTGGGCCCAGTAGTTCTGCTCGGCCAGTATCGCCATGCCGAGCACCAGGGAGTCGACGCACACCAGGGCGCGCCCGCCCGGGCGCAGGACGCGGACCACGTCCTCCATCGCCGACTCGGCCATCAGCTCGATGGACAGCGCCCGCTCCTCGGCCACGACCGCGTCGACGCTGCCGTCGGGCAGGAAGCCGAGATCGTCGGCTCGGACCTGCCGCACCCGGTCGGCATCGCGCAGCTGCTGCTGACTCTCCAGGGCACGGCGGAAGTCGACGACCTCGATCACCTTGTGGCCCGCCTTCGCGGCATGGCCGGACCAGCGGCCGCGACCGCCGGACAGATCGAGGATGGTGGAGGGACGACCGGGAAGCCAGCGATTCAGCTGCTCGGCGACGACTGCACGATAGAACGTCCAGTACGGCCCGAGCGTGCCTGAGCCGTTCAGTTCCTCGGCCGGAATGGGCAGCACACGCGTCTCCTGTGTTCCGGAAAAGGTACGTTTGTTTTTCCCCGTACCCGGTCGTTCGTCACCTCCATCTTGTGGGAACAGACGCGCTCGCGGGCGTGTTGCAGACGAACATGCTCACATTGCTCGAACCCGTCCCCGGTGGCCTGCCGGTCGTTGACGAGCGGGTATCCTCCCTGAAGTACGGTGTTCCGCCACAGCAGGCCACCGGCGATCTTAGGGGGGTGGGTCCGGTGCCCGCGACAGGCACGGAGACTCTGGAGCAGCGCAGCGAGCGGTTCGAGCGTGACGTCATGCCGTACCTCGACCAGCTCTACTCCGCCGCGCTTCGGATGACCCGCAACCCGGCCGATGCGGAGGACCTGCTCCAGGAGACCTTCGCCAAGGCGTTCGCGTCCTTCCACCAGTTCCAGGAAGGCACCAACCTCAAGGCCTGGCTCTACCGCATCCTGACCAACACCTTCATCAACAGCTACCGCAAGAAGCAGCGGGAGCCGAAGCAGTCGGGAACCGAGGAGATCGAGGACTGGCAGCTCGCGCGCGCCGAGTCCCACACCTCGAGCGGGCTGAAGTCGGCCGAGATCGAGGCGCTCGAGCACCTGCCCGACGGCGACATCAAGGAAGCGCTCGCCGCGCTCCCCGAGGAGTTCAGGATCGCGGTCTACCTGGCCGACGTCGAGGGCTTCCCGTACAAGGAGATCGCCGACATCATGGGCACTCCCATCGGCACGGTGATGTCGAGGCTCCACCGCGGCCGCAGGCAGTTGCGGACGCATCTCGAGGACTACGCACGCGAGCGTGGCCTGGTCCCGGCGGAGGGATCCAAATGAGCTGTGGCGAACCGCACGACAAGGACTGTCGCGAGGTACTCGAGAAGGTCTACGCCTACCTCGACGGCGAGCTCGGCGAGGGCGAGACCTTCGACATCACGGTGCACCTCGACGAGTGCAGCCCGTGCCTGCAGGAGTACGACCTCGACAAGGCGGTGAAGGCGCTGGTCGCCAAGCACTGCGGTTGTGATCCGGTCCCCGACGACCTGCGCTCGAAGGTTCTCGACCGCATCGCCAGAGTGCGCGCGGAGCTGGCCGACTAGCATGGCGCGCATGCGCGTGCTGGTCACCGGAGGCGCCGGTTTCATCGGGTCCCATCTCGTCGACGCCCTCCTGAAGCAGGGACACGAGGTCACGGTCGTCGACGACCTGTCCTCGGGACGTCGCGACAACGTGAGCGAGGGCGCGCCGCTGCACGTCCTCGACGTCAGGGACCCCGCGCTGGTCGAGCTGGCCGCCGCGTGGCGGCCCGAGGTCATCTGCCACCTGGCGGCGCAGATCAGCGTGCGCGCGAGCGTGGCCGACCCCGTCCACGACGCGCGCGTCAACGTCGAGGGCACCGCCCGCGTGCTCACCGCCGCCCACCGCGGCGGCACGCGCAAGGTCGTCTTCGCCTCCTCCGTCGCGGTGTACGGCAGGCCGCAGACCATCCCCGTCCCCGGCGACGCGGCCACCGACCCGCGCTCGCCGTACGCGGCGAGCAAACTCAGCGCCGAGACCTACCTGGCCTCCTTCAAGGCGCTGCACGGCATCGACTACACCACGCTCGTGCTGTCGAACGTCTACGGCCCGCGCCAGTCGCCCGAGGGCGAGGCGGGCGTCGTGGCCATCTTCACCGACGCGCTGCTGTCGGGCGCGCCCACCCTCCTGTACGGCGACGGCGACCAGACCCGCGACTACGTCTACGTCGAGGACGTCGTCGACGGCTTCGTCATGGCCTGCGGCCCGGCCGGCGGCGGCAGGCGCTTCAACCTCGGCACCGGCATCCAGACGACCGACCGCCATCTGCACACGCTCGTCGCCGCCGCGGCGGGCGCGCCCGACAGGCCCGGATTCGCGCCTGCTCGCCTCGGCGACCTGCCCGCGATGGCCGTCGACCCGCTGCCGGCGTTCGAGGGGCTCGGGTGGCAGCCGCGCACCGAGCTGACCACCGGCCTGAAGGCGACGGTGGAGTGGGCGCGGAGTCGCCGCAGGTAGTTGCTTGATTACGCTTTGCTTGCGATTCACGAGTCGGGTCCCTGCCGCTGGGCGACTTCTGTAGCGTGAGCCCCATGCGCATGTTGACAGCACTGGTCGCCCC
The DNA here is from genome assembly GCF_057708945.1 of Nonomuraea sp. bgisy101. Taxonomy (NCBI): domain Bacteria; kingdom Bacillati; phylum Actinomycetota; class Actinomycetes; order Streptosporangiales; family Streptosporangiaceae; genus Nonomuraea; species Nonomuraea sp. bgisy101. Next base: position 115,980 of record NZ_JBYITD010000031.1, on the reverse strand, counting down.
GGCGATATCCCTGGTCTGTGGCGGTGAGGCCGCCCCTCCAGGTGTCTCCTGGACCTGATCGCCCTGGGGGGCCGCAATGCGTGGACTGCCGTGGCCTGCGAAGGTCTATCTGGTCGTCGTCATCGGGGCGGCGGCCGCTCTGGTCGGGCACAGCCTGGTCACAGGAGCTCTCTTCAGGTCGGGCGAATACGGCACGCTGCTGGTGCTCGCGCTGCTCTTCCTGGTGTGCGAGTCGATGCCGACGCTGCTCAACGTCGAGCAGTTCGCCGTCTCGGTGAGCTTCTCCGCCGCGCTGGCCGCGGTGGTGCTGGTGGGCCCCGACGGCGCCGCGCTGGTGGGGCTGACGGCGGTGCTGAGCGTACGGCCCGGCCTGCCGCTGGTGAAACGGCTGTTCAACGGGGCGCAGTTCGCGATCTGCGGCTACGTGTCCGGAATGGCCTACCTCTTCTTCGGCGGCGTGCCGAAAGTCCCCATGGTCAACGACTTCGAGGCGCTGATCGGCCCCTACGCGGCGGCCGCCGCGCTGTTCGTCCCGCTCAACATCGTGCTGACGCTCACGATGGTATGGCTGGCGACCCAGGTACGGGCCGAGGAGCTGCCGGTCAGCGGCATGACCCAGTTCCTGCTGTCCTACTTCGGCTACGCCACCTTCGGGCTGCTGGTGGCGGGCCTGTGGGCGACCGTGCAGTCGATCTCGGCCGTCCTGGTGCTGCTGCCGCTCTTCGTCGCCCGATGGGCCTTCGGGCAGTACCACGCCCAGCAGCGATCCTACGACGCGACGATCGCGGCGCTGTGCCAGGCCGTCGAGACCAAGGACTACTACACCCGCGGCCACTGCACGCGCGTGTCGCTGGCCTCCACGATGATCGCCCAGGAGATCGGGATGGGGGTGGAGCGGCTGCGCGCCATCCGCTACGCGGGCATGCTCCACGACGTGGGCAAGCTCGGCGTGCCGACGAAGGTGCTGCAGAAGGACGGGCCGCTGACCGAGGAGGAGTTCGCGGCGATCCAGCTGCACCCGATGCGGGGGCTGGAGATCGTGCGCGGGATCGACTTCCTCGACGAGGCGTTCGCGGGCATCATGCACCACCACGAGCGGCATGACGGACGGGGCTACCCGATGGGGCTCGCCGGTGACGAGATCCCCGAGTTCGCGCGGGTCATCGCGGTGGCCGACGCGTTCGACTCGATGACGTCCGACCGGTCGTACCGGGGGGCTCGGCCGGTCGAGGTGGCGGTGGCCGAGCTGCGCAAGGGGGCGGGGACGCAGTTCGACCCCGTGATGGTGGCGGCGTTCGTGAAGGCGCTGGAGCGCGCGCCATGGCAGCCGCCGCGCACGGTGTCGCCGCCCCCGGCGGACGCGACGGAGACGACGACCAAGGACCACGACGACCCGACCATGCCGATCGAAGTGGTGGGCGGACCATGATGGTTTGTCCGCCTCCGCGGGTGCCTCCCTCGCGTCCGCGGGGTAGGACGTCGGCGCGGGGTTCCCGGAAGACGGGCGGGCACGTGTCGCCCGAGGTCGCCCGGGGCCTGGCGGCCGGCCGGTGGCCGGGGGTCTTGCGGGGGGTGGACGTGACCGGAACGCGGCGGTGGCCGGGATTCTCACGGGTGACGCGCGGGCGGGCGTCGCCGCAGGCGACTCAAGAAGCGGTCGTGCGCGGACGGGCGTCGGCGAAGGCGACTCAAGGAACGGTCGTGCGCGGGCGGGCGTCGGCGGAGTCGACTCAAGGAACGGTCGTGCGCGGGCGGGCGTCGGCGGAGGCGACTCGGGGGAGCGCGCGGGTGGCGGAGACGTCCAGGGGAGCGGTCGCGGGCGGGCGGGCCGACGCTCCAGGTGGCGTTTCCGGGGGGATGCGGTGAACCGGGTCTTCCAGGGGCTCGACTCAGGACAGCTGCTGCTGATCGCGGCCGCGGGCCTGGTGGCCGTCGCGGGCGTGGCGCACACCGCAGCCGTCGGACTCGTCAGGCCCGACATCGCGGTCGGGTTCGGGGCGCTGATCGCCATCGGCGAGCTCGCCAGGCTGACAATGCCGGGCAACAGGGAGGTGGCGCCGATCGGCGCGGCCGCCGCCCTCGGCTACACGCTGCTGCTCGACGTCAGCAACGTCCCGCTCGACCACACCGCCCTGCAGGTGGTCGCGGTCATCGCCGTCGGGATGATCGCCGGCGCGCTGCCGCACCTGGCGGTGGGCCGCCCGCCCAGGCTGGACGCGATGGCCAGGCGGCTGCTCACCGGGGCGCTGCTCGCGTTCGCCTTCAGACCGCTGGCCGGCACCCTCTTCACGCTCACCCAGCCGGAGACCAGGACCTGGTGGCCCGCGCTCGTCGTGATGGTGGTGCTGATCGCGGTCGCCCTCCTGGCCGACGTGCTGATCGCGGCCATGCTCAGGGCCGAGCAGGTGCGCACCGCGTTCGAGGTCGCCGTCAGGGACGAGCTGAGGATGGCGTTCCCACTGGGTGCCGCCGTGGCGGCCTCAGGGGTGCTGCTCGCCCTCGCCTGCCACAGCATGGACCTGATGGCGCTGCTGGTGTTCGCCGCGCCCCTGCTGGTCACTCAGGTGGCCTTCCGCAAGTACGCGGGCATCAGGGCCACCTACCTGCAGACCGTGCGGGCGCTGTCGAGGGTGACCGAGGTCGGCGGATACGTCGAGCCAGGCCACTCGCGCAGGGTCAGCAGGCTGTCGGTGGCGATCGGCAGGGAGCTGGGCATGGCCGAGCCCGAGCTGCTGGAGCTCGAGTACGCGGCGCTGATGCACGACATCGGGCAGCTGTCCCTGCGCGACCCCATTCCCGGCGGGGCGACCGTGCTCACCGATCCCGAGCAGGCCAGGCGCATCGCCGAGCTGGGCGCCGAGGTGATCAAGCAGACGGGTGTGCTCGACAGGGTGGCCGAGCTGGTCAGGCGGCAGTGCGACTCGATGGCCGAGGAGCCGCCGCGGTCCAGCCGTATCATCAAGGCCGCCAACGCCTACGACGACCTCGTCGGCGGCTCGACCGACCGCGACCGCGCGGGAGCCGCTTTAGAACGGCTCAGGCTCGGTATCGGCGGCGAGTACGACCCCGACGTGATCGAGGCGATGGCACGCGTGGTCGACCGGCTCGCGCCCGTGCACCGGCTGTGACGGGCCGGTTCGCGTCTGTGCGTCGGTTGTGACGGTGGGCGTGGTGGACCGGTTCGCGTCTGTGCGTCGGTTGTGACGGTGGGCGTGGTCGACTGGTTGGCGTCTGTGCGTCGGCTCTAAGGCCGAAGTGGAAATACCGCGTTTCGTCCCGCCCACTTTTGTGGGCTTCCTACAAGACGGGCTGGGCGGATCGGTGGTTTCGGGGGAAAGGGATCTCGCTCGAGGCGGCCATATGGTGGGCGTCGTGCTTAATGAGACGCTCGGAACCGTCCTGATCGCCAACCGAGGGGAGATCGCGAGGCGGATCATCCGCACCGTCCAGCGGTTGGGCCTGCGCGCCGTCGCCGTGCACTCCGAGGCCGACGCGGACCTGCCGTTCGTTCACGAGGCCGACGAGGCCGTGCTGCTCGGCCCCGCCAACCCGGCGCAGAGCTACCTCGACGCCGACAAGGTGCTCGAGGCCGCGCGAGCGACCGGCGCGAAGGCGATCCACCCCGGTTACGGGTTCCTCGCGGAGAACGCCGCGTTCGCCAGAGCCGTCGTCGAGGCGGGCCTGATCTGGATCGGTCCTGCTCCCGAGGCCATCGAGCGGATGGGCGACAAGATCAACGCCCGTAACCTGATGGAGGAGGCGGGCGTGCCGGTCGCCGCGGGGACCCGCGAGCCGGTCACGGACCTCGACCAGGCGCGGGAGCAGGCCGGGCGGATCGGCTACCCGGTCATGGTGAAGACCGCGGGAGGCGGCGGCGGCATCGGCATGAGCGTCGCCCACGACGCCGAGGGCCTGGCCAAGGCGTTCGAGCAGGCCTCCAGGGCCGCGGCCCGCTTCTCCTCGGGCGACGAGGGCCCCGCGATCCTGCTCGAGCGCTACATCGCCCGCGCCCGCCACGTCGAGGTGCAGATCCTTGGCCTGCCCGACGGCACCGTGCTGGCGCTCGGCGAGCGCGACTGCTCGGTGCAGCGTCGCCACCAGAAGGTCGTGGAGGAGTCTCCCTCTCCCGGGATCACGCCCGAGCTGCGCGAGCGCATGCTGGCGGCGGCGGTCAAGGCGGGCGAGGCGGTCGGCTATCTCGGAGCGGGCACGGTCGAGTGCCTGGTCGACGCCGACAAGCAGGACTTCGTGTTCCTCGAGATGAACACCAGGCTCCAGGTGGAGCATCCCGTCACCGAACTCGTCACCGGGCTCGACCTGGTCGAGCTCCAGCTCAGGGTCGCCGCCGGCGAGAACCCGTCGGTCACCTCCGAGGTGAGGGGCCACGCCATCGAGTTCCGCGTCTACGCGGAGGACCCGAAGCGCTTCTTCCCCGGCCCCGGCGCGATCACCGTGTGGGAGGAGCCGTCCGGCCCCGGCATCCGCGTCGATTCCGGCTACGCTGCCGGCACCACGGTCACGCCGTTCTACGACCCGCTGATGGCCAAGCTCTGCGTGTACGGCGCCAGCCGTGCCGAGGCCATGGAGAAGGGCAGGGAAGCGGTGGAGTCGTTCAAGGTCGAAGGGCCGAAGAACAACCTGCCGTTCTGTGCCGAGCTGCTCGACCACGCCGAGTTCGTCAGCGGCGACTACGACACAGGCCTGGTCGGCCGCATGCGCGCCAAGTGAACGTGAAACAGTTGAGGCACTGAAAGAGGGGAGTTGCGGTGGCTGAGGTACACGCCGAGATGGTGGCGAACGTGTGGAAGGTCGTCGTCGCCGAGGGTGACACGGTCGAGGAGGGCGACACGCTCGTGATCCTCGAGTCCATGAAGATGGAGATCCCGGTGCTGGCCGAGGACGACGGCGTGGTCACGCTGAAGGTGGCCGAAGGCGACGTGGTGCAGGAAGGCGACCTGATCGCCGTCATCGGCTAGACGTACCGCCTGGCGCGAGCCGCCCGAGGAACCTTTCCCTGTCGACGACCACCCGCTCGATCGTGCCCTTCCCCACCAGCGTGGCGCGATCGTGGGCGGTGAAGCCGAACACCAGGCGCCTGCCGTCGACCGCGGTCAGCTCGGCGCTGATCTCGATGTGCGTGCCGACGGGGCTGGCGGCCAGGTGGTCGAGCTCCACCCGGGTGCCGACGGAGGTCTCGCCCGCTTCCAGATGCTCTCTGACCGCCTGGACGGTCGCCATCTCCGCCAGCGCGAGCAGTCGCGGCGTGGCCAGTACGGGCACGTCGCCACTGCCGATCTTGGTGGCGAGGTCCTCCCTCTCGACCATGATCAGCAACGAGGCGCGGAGACCTGGGGCGAGCGTCATGCGGCCAGCCTACTGAGATCACATCTCGGCTTTCGGGCAGACAGGATTCCGTCCGGGCCGCCAGGATAGGTTTGTACGGCTTGCGGCAATTTTGTGGTGACGGAATGGCGCAAGCCGTACACTTCTCAGAATTCCGTGACCTCTGCGTTACCTCGCCGCGATACAAATCCGCTTTGTTGGAGAACCCTGGGGTGGGAGAGGTTCCAGACGACAGGGGGTAACGGGGGAGACATGGTGGCCCAAGGGACGACGCTGGCGGGGCGATATCGCCTGGATACCCGCATCGGCGCCGGCGGCATGGGCGAGGTGTGGCGTGGAGAGGACATCGTCCTCGCCCGCACCGTCGCCGTCAAGGTGCTGCTTCCGGGCCGCACGGACGACCCGGGTTTCGTCGCCCGCTTCCAGGGCGAGGCGAGGGCGATGGCGACGATCAACCATCCCGGTGTGGTCGACGTCTACGACTACGGGGTTCATCAGGTGGCGGGCGCGGGGGCGACCGTCTATCTGGTGATGAAGTTCGTCGACGGCGAGCCGCTCGACCGCTTACTGCAGCGCATGGGGCGCATCGCGCCCGAACCGGCCATGGAGCTGATCGCCCAGGCGGCGTCGGCGCTGCAGGCCGTACACGACCAGGGCATCGTGCATCGCGACGTCAAGCCGGGCAACCTGCTGGTGCAGCGCGACGGCACGCTGGTCCTGACCGACTTCGGGATCGCCCGCCAGGACGTGGCCAACCGGCTCACCGACGCGGGCATGGTGCTGGGCACCGCCGCCTACTGCGCGCCCGAGCAGGCCGAGGGCGCGCCGGTGACGCCCGCCGTCGACATCTACGCGCTCGGCGTGGTGGCCTACGAGTGCCTGGTGGGTGTGCGCCCGTTCGACGGCGACAGCCCCGTCACGATCGCGCTGAAGCACATCAGGGAGGCTCCGCCGCCGCTGCCCGCCGAGATCCCGCCCGCGGTGCGGGCGGTGGTGGAGCGTGCGCTGTCCAAGGACCCTGTGCGGCGCCATCCCAGCGGCGCGGCCATGGCGGCGGCCGCCAGGCAGGCCGCGCAGTCTCCCCATGCCCCCGGTTCGCCGCCTTCGCTGACGGACCTGTCGGTGGTGACGGGCGCGGTCGCCGCCGCGCCGTCGCCGGCCACGGGAGCGATCCAGCCGCCCGACCAGTCCACGGTCGCCACGCAGGGGTCGCGGCGCGGCGCCCGCAGGGCCGCCAAGGCCGCCAGGGCGGGCGGCGGCAGAGGTGTGCTGGTGGCGGGCATCGCCGCGGTGGCGGTGCTGGGCGTCGGAGCGGGCGCCGTCGCGCTCACCGGCATGGGCGACGAGAACGGAGGCACGACGGCGGTCACCACGTCGCCGGTCGCCGGCGGCACCAAGACGACCCCGAGCAAGACCTCGAAGTCGCCCAAGCCGCCCAGGCCCACAGAGCCGACCGAGGAGCCGGAGCCGACGCAGGAGGAGCCCCCCACCAGGACGCCTTCCACGCCGCCGACGACGAAGAGGGCCGTCGTCGAGCCCAGCGAGACGCCGACGCCGACGCACGTGAAGCAGCCGTTGGTGCCGAGCGTCCTCGACATGTACGTGGACCAGGCGACCAAGACGCTGGCGAAGGCGGGCTACAAGATTCGGGTCAAGGCCGTCATGGTGATGGAGCCGGACAGCTGCCCGAAGGTCTCGGCGCAGCTGCCCGAGGCGGGCAAGGCGCTGGCGAAGGGCATGACGGTGACCGTGTCGACGGTGAGCGACCAGTGCCCGCCGGGCAGGTCGCCCAGCCCCTCTCCGTCGCCGAGCCCGACGCCCGGCTCCGGTTCGCCCACGCCGACCAACGCCAAGCAGTAGCCGCTCAGACGCCCGTGGTGGTGCGCGGGTAGGCGACCTGCGGATCGGTGGCGATGTTCACCAGGTACGGCACGCCGGAGTCGAACGCGCGCCGCAGGGCGGGCCCGATCTCCGATGGCTTGGTGACCAGCTCGCCACCTCCGCCGAGCGCGGTCACGACCTGGTCGTAGCGCGTCTCGGGGCGCAGCTCGGCGGCCACGTCGTAGCCGTACAGCATCTGCATGGGGTGCTTCTCCAGGCCCCACATGCCGTTGTTGCCGCACACCATGACCACCGGCAGGTTGTGCCTGACGAGGGTGTCGACGTCCATCAGCGAGAAGCCCGCGGCGCCGTCGCCGAGCAGCAGCACCACCTGCGAGGAGGGGCGGGCCAGGCGGGCGGCGATGGAGTAGCCCAGCCCGGTGCCGAGGCAGCCGTAGGGGCCCGGGTCGAGCCAGTTGCCCGGCTGGCGGGGCTCGACGTACTTGCCCGCGTAGGAGACGAAGTCGCCGCCGTCCCCGATCACCACCGCGTCGTCGTCGAGGATCTTGCCCAGCTCGCCGTAGACGCGCATGGGGTGGATCGGGTCGGAGGAGGCCGACAGGAGCCCGGCGTCACCCGCGATGGCCGCTGCGGCCGCCTGGGAGAGCGTGTCGAGCCATGGCGCGTAGCGGGAGGGCTTCACCCCCGCGTCGCCACAGGCCGTGCCGAGGCTCCAGAACACCAGCGACAGGTCGCCCGCGGCGGAGGCGGCGGGCTTCATGTGGGTGGCCAGCTGCGAGGGGGCGTCGGCGAGATGGACGACGCGGGCCGGCGGCGCGCCCTCCTTGCCGCCGAACCAGCCGTAGCCGAGGCGGAAGTCCAGCGGGGTGCCGATGACGATCACCAGGTCGGCCTGGCCGAAGGCGAGGCCGCGGGCGCGGGTGACCAGTAGCTCGTGCCCCGCGGGCAGGATGCCGCGGCCCTGGCCGTTGGGGATGACGGGCAGCCGCCACGCCTCCACGAAGTCGCGGGCCGCCTCCTCGGCGCGGTCCATCCACACGTCGGAGCCGAGCACGACGACAGGGCGCTCGGCCTCGGCCAGCAGCGCCGCCACGCGGGCGACCGCGTCGGGGTCGGGCTCAAGCGGGGAGGGGGTCTGCGTCTGCGCCTGGTGCATCTCCGACGGGGAGAACAGGTGGTCCATGAAGAAGTCGACGAACACCGGGCCTCTGTGCGGGGCGATGGCCGTGCGGAAGGCGAGCTCGACGTCCTGGCCGATCGAGTCGGCCGCGGAGGCCGTGAACGACAGCTTGGTGATCGGCTCCAGCAGCGGAGGATGGTCCATCTCCTGCAGCGCCCCGCTGCCCCACCGCGACTGCGGTGCGCGCCCGCCCATGACCACGACGGGTGAGCCGTTGAAGTGCGCGGTCGCGATGCCGCTGACGCCGTTGGTGATACCGGGCCCCGCGGTGAGGACGGCGAGGCCGGGATTCCTGGTCAGCCTCGCCGTCGCCTCGGCGGCGAACACGGCGCTCTGTTCGTGCCTGACGTCGAGGATGCGCATGTCCTCGTGCACGGCGCCGTCGTAGAGGGGGAAGACGTGCCCGCCGGAGAGGGTGAACATGGTCTCGATGCCGTAGGCCTTGGCGACGGCGACAGCGGCGTCGCCAGCGTGCTTCGCAGACTCCATGGCCGGGAACCTACCAGCCAGTCACCGTTCCAAACAGGTGCGTGGTCAGGGCTTGCGTCCGACGGCGCCGTACCCGTCCACCTCGGGAGGCGTGATCCCCTCGGGACGCCACCTCGACACCGACACCAGTCCGGGCTCGACCAGCTCCAGTCCGTCGAAGAATCGGGCGATCTGTTCGGGACTGCGCTGGATGTACGGCAGTGCCCCGCTCTCGTTGTACTGCTGGTGCGCCTGCCTGTTGGCCTCGCTGTGCACGTTCGTGCCGTCGTTGAGTGCCAGGTAGCTGCCGGAGGGAAGCGCGTCGAGCAGCTTGCGGACGATCGACAGCGCCGTCTCGTCGTCGGCCACGTGGCCCATGATCCCGCTCAGGTTGAGCGCGATCGGCGCGTCGAAGTCGAGCGTCTTGGCGGCCGCGGTGAGGATCGCCTCCGGCTCGCGCACGTCGGCGTCGATGTAGTCGGTGGCGCCCTCTGGCGTGCCGGTCAGCAGGGCGCGGGCGTGGGCGAGGACGAGAGGGTCGTTGTCGACGTAGACGACGCGGGCCTCCGGCGCGATCCGCTGGGCGATCTGGTGGGTGTTGTCCGCCGTCGGCAGGCCCGTGCCGATGTCGAGGAAGTGCCTGACCCCGGCCTCGGCCGCCAGCCAGGTGATCGTCCGCCGCAGGAACGCCCTGGAGGCCCGCGCGCCCGCCGCCATGCCAGGGAAGATCTTCAGGAACTCCTCGCCGGCGATCCTGTCGACCTCGTAGTTGTCCTTGCCGCCGAGCCAGTAGTTCCAGATCCTGGCCGAGTGCGGCACGCTGGTGTCGATCTCACTCATCGCCCCAATGTAGCGATCAATAGTGTGAGAAAGCAGGACACGCGGGCCCGCGTGATCCGCACCTCTGGGCCCGGGAGAGCCGGCCCGCTCCGCCGAGGTGACGTGCCTGCTACCCATTCGTCACCAACTTCGTCCGGCGTCGTCGCGTCTATCAGGCATGGGGATGATGACGACGGGGGCGGCGGTCATGACCGCCGCGAGCATGCTGATGGGAAGCGCGGCCACGACGCTGCCGAAGGGCTTCCTGCTGTGGGAGAACAGGTCGAGCGGCTGGGACATCTGGGAGGTGTCGGACCGGGCGTCGACACCGCTCATGATCGACGCCTGCCATGACAGCTACTGGAACAAGCGGGGCGGCGTCGAGAAGGGGCGCGTCGCGGCCAGGACCATCTACCGGCAGCAGGAGATCGACCTCGGCGGCGAGCAGGTGGCGCTCTACCAGGACGAGTCGGGCGCCCGTGCCGCCATGGACGCGATGCGGGCCGAGCTGAAGAGGTGCGCGTCGCGGGGCGAGGGCATCGAGAAGATCACCTACTACAGCAAGCCGCTCAAGCTCGGCGACGAGGCCATCAGGGTGGGGGCCAGGTACTGGGAGGGCGGGCTCAGGCAGGTCGCGGTGCGCAGGGGCGCGGCGGTCATGGTCTACACGGAGACGGCGTGGCCGGCGCCTTCGCTGCCGATGAAGGAGTTCAAGACGTTGCTGGGGGACGCCAGGGAGATGGCAGGCAAGGTGTGCTGGCTACCCGAAGTCTCCTGCCAGTGACCCTGGTAAGGCATGGCCGCAGGGCGGGGGCCCTACGGCCATGCCTGCCGTACCGGGGCCGTCTCGTCAAGGACGGCGCAGGCGGGTGACGAACTTGTAGCGGTCGCCCCGGTAGAGGGACTGGGCCCACTCCACCGGGTTGCCGTCGGCGTCGAAGGCGTGCCTGGTGAGCAGCAGCATCGGCAGGCCCACGTCGACGCCCAGCATCTGCGCGTCGTACGGCGTCGCCAGGACGGTCTCGATGACCTCCTCGGCGTCCGTCAGCCGCACGTTGTAGGCGTTGTGCAGCGTCTCGTACAGCGACGAGTGCACCTCGAGCTCCCGCCGGAGCCTCGGGAAGCGGCGCGCCGACAGGTGGGTGGTGTCGATCGAGACGGGCTCGCCGTTGGCCAGGCGGAGCCGGTGGATGCGCAGCACCCTGCCGCCGGGGTTGATCGCCAGCCGCCTGGCCAGCGCCTCGTCGGCGGTGATGTAGCTGATGTCGAGGATCTTCGTGTCGGGCTCGAGCCCGGCGGTCCGCAGGTCGCCGATGTAGGAGGTGAGCTGCAGCACCTGGGCGACCTTCGGCTGGGCGACGAAGGTGCCCTTCCCCTGGATGCGTACCAGCCGGCCTTCCACCACCAGCTCGGTCAGCGCCTGGCGGACGGTCGTACGGGAGGTCTCGAAGCGAACGGCGAGGGTCCGCTCGGGCGGCAGCGAGCTGCCCGGCGTGAGGCTCTTGGTGAGCTCCAGCAGGCTCCGTTTGACGTCGTAGTACTTAGGTACGCGAGGGGACTCTTCTGTCACGCTCTCACCTTCACTCCAGCCACGGCGGTGAGGGCGTGTCTGATCACCGCGAGATCATCGGAACTCAGATTGGCCCGAGTGGTCAACCGCAGGCAAGAGTGGCTTGCGGGCACCCGGATCCGTTGGGCCCTCGCACGCGCATATATGGGCTGCTCGGGCTGATTGTGAAGGATATCCATGGCCGTGAGTGCGGTGACAACCGCCTCTGGTCTCGCACGCCGGATCAAGGCCTCGACCACTTTCCTGCGCTCCGCGGTGTGATGGTTCTCACAATGTGAGATGCCCCAAAAGCGCTGTAACCGCACTTTGCGCAGGGCGAGTTGGTTGTTGTGGCCGAAACCACGCATGATGCACTCGTGCCGACTCTCAGCGACCTCGTCGTCCGCCATACCGCGCTCGACGCGGCGGACCTCGACTGGCTGCACTCGCTGGTCTCCGACTGGCAACTGCTCGCCGACCTGTCGTTCGCCGACCTCATCCTTTGGGCTCCGCTGCTCGACCGCGGAAGCCAGGCCGGCGTACCCGCGGCGGAGTCCGACCAGCCGCGGGGCGACAGCGGATGGATCGCGATCGCGCAGATGCGGCCGACCACGGGACCCACCGTCTACCACGACGACATCGTCGGCAGCGTCGCCGCCAAGGGCGAGCGCAACCTCATCGACACCGCCTGGAACGAGCGGCGCATCTGCAGGGAGGGCGACCCCGACTGGTCCACGGGCGTGCCGGTCCGCGAGGAGACCATCCCGGTACGGCGGGCGATGCCCGACGGCGACGGCCGCTTCCTCGGCGTGATCCAGCGCTCGACGAACCTGTCGTCGGCCCGCACCCCCTCGCGCCTGGAGCTCACGTACCTGCAGAGCGCGTCCGACCTGGCGCAGATGGTGGCAGAGGGCCGCTTCCCGTTCTCCGGCGAGGAGCCGATCCTGGTCCGCTCGCCCCGCGTCGGCGACGGCCTGCTGCGGCTCGACCGCGCGGGCAGGGTGACCTACGCCTCGCCGAACGCCCTGTCGGCCTACCGCAGGCTGGGCTTGCACGCCGATCTGGTGGGCGCCGAGCTCGGCAGGCTGACTGCCGCGCTCTGCTACTCCGACGAGCCCATCAACGAAGACCTGATGATCGTGGCCAGTGGCCGCGCGGCCAAGGAGACCGAGGTCGAGTCGGGCGGCACGATCGTCCAGCTGCGGGCAATCCCGCTGATCGTCGGCGGCGGCCGCATCGGCGCCCTGGTGCTCATCCGCGACGTCACCGAGCTGCGGCGGCGCGAGCGCGAGCTGATGACGAAGGACGCGACGATCCGCGAGATCCACCACCGCGTCAAGAACAACCTGCAGACCGTCGCCGCCCTGCTGCGGCTGCAGGCGCGCCGCCTGCAGGTCCCCGAGGGCCGCGAGGCGCTCGAGGAGGCGGTACGGCGGGTCGGCTCGATCGCCATCGTCCACGAGACGCTGTCGATGGCGCCGGAGGAGTTCGCCGACTTCGACGAGATCGCCGACAGGGTCATCGCCATGGCGGGCGAGGTGTCGGCGCCCGAGGCGGCGGTGACGCCGCGCAGGGTCGGCACCTTCGGGGTCCTGCCGTCGCTCATCGCGACGCCGCTGGCGATGGCGCTGACCGAGCTGCTGCAGAACGCCCTGCAGCACGGGCGGCCCAGACGGCTCCAGGTGGTGGTGGAGGCGGGGGGCGACCGGCTCAACGTCGTGGTGTGGGACGACGGGCGCGGGCTGCCGGAGGACTTCGACCTGGACAACACGACCAGCCTCGGCCTGCAGATCGTCCGCACGCTGGTGGAGGGTGAGCTGTCGGGCAAGCTCTCGATCGAGCCGCGCGGAGGTGGGGGAACCGAGGTCACGCTGTCGATCCCGCTGCCCGCGTCGTGACCCGGGCGGACGGGCCGGGCGTCGTCCGGAGGCGCCTGCGACGGGCTCGGGCCCGGACGGCGGCCGAGGACAGAGGCCGTGAAAGACCGCGGTCCGCGCCCCGTCGTGCGGGGCGCGGACACTGGTCTCGCGTTCCGCGGCCCCTCGGGGCCGCGGGCCTGGCAGGAAAGACTCACTCGCCAGGCGTCATGGAGACGATGGGGTTCAGGCGGTGGCGCGAGCGCGGGCGCGGGCCGTGCGGCGCTTGAGGGCGCGACGCTCGTCCTCGCTGAGACCGCCCCACACACCGGCGTCCTGTCCGGATTCGAGGGCCCACTTCAGGCACGAGTCGACGGCCGAGCAGGAACGGCAGACCTGCTTGGCCTCCTCGATCTGCATCAGGGCCGGGCCCGTGTTGCCGATCGGGAAGAACAGCTCAGGGTCCACGTCACGGCAGGCAGCTCGGTGGCGCCAGTCCATGCGTCCACTCCTTCGTAGATGGAGCCGTCGCTAGCCGGCTCCGTGCGGTCTACTTTGTGAAGACTTTCACTAACTAGCGCGAGCCTTTACCCGAATCCTGGGTTGGACCCGGGGGTGTCCGCGCCGTCGCCGGTAGGAGCCTTGGGTGGTTTAAAGGTCCTACGTTCCGACGTCACTGATGAGACTTCCAGCCACGCTTAGTACACGCAAGAGGTTTGGGGCGAAGTTTTGGTGGATATGGATGTCGGATGCATCACACAATGACCGAATGTAACCGTCTAGACCAGTACTTGTAACGCGTTCGGGATAGACCGGAACGTTACGGACTCGCGTTCTCCGAGGTAGTCCCCGTCGAGCTGGAAGGCGACAGGGCGCTCCGCGGAGATCGTGAACTCGGGCTCGTCATGGAGCTGGACGAGGTGCCTGCCCTTCGGAAGGGTGTCACGCTCCGTGAGGATCTGATGGATGATCGAGGCCATCGACGGGAGGCCCATGCGCTGGAGCCCCAGCAGGTCGAGCCCGGTCTCGAAGCTCGCCCATGGAGTCGGCGAGACCGCCTGCGAGCCGACGTAGGTCCATGGAGTGGTGTTGCAGATGATCGCCATGAAGACGCCCTCGGCGGTCGGGATGCCGGGGCCCTTCACACTCATCGCGGCATGCCGCTTGTCCGTGGACAGATAGTGCCGCAGAGCGGTGTTCACATAGCGTGCGGGAGTCGCCTTGCGGCCGGCGCCACGAAGGCCCTCGACCGCGCGCACCACCTCGGCGTCGTAGCCGAGCCCCGAGCAGAAGGTGAAGTAGCGGCTCTGGTCGTCCCAGAGGGCCTGACCCAAACCCACCGACCTCTTGCGGCCCTCCTGCAGTGCCTCCAGCACCGCACCGGTCGCCTGGACAGGGTCGTTCGGCAGGCCCAGCGCGCGGGCGAAGACGTTCGCGCTGCCGCCGGGGATCACCAGGAGGGACGGGCGTTCGCCCTGGTCATGGCCTTCGCCTTCGAGCAGGCCGTTGACCGTCTCGTTCACCGTGCCGTCGCCGCCGAGCACCGCGACGGTGTCGTAGCCCTTGGCGTGCGCGGTGCTCGCCAGCGCTGCCGCGTGCCCTCGGTAGCCGGTCTCCTCGACCGTCAGGTCGACCGCCGCGCTGAGGGCGCGGATGAGCACGTCTCGCGTGCGGTGATTCGTCGTCGTGGCCTTGGGGTTGACCAGGAGCATCGCGCGCATACGGCCAGCGTAGCCAACGATCCATGTCCGTCTTGTCCATAAACGGTCACGGCTGACCAAGATGTCGGCTTGGGTGGCTTTCGTGCAGGGCGGCCGGTTGGGAGACCGAAGGGGCGGAGCGGGATGATGGGAGATCGCAAGCCGGTCCATCGATCCCGATGTGACGGCGGCCGGCCGAAGTCCCGCTGGAGTAGCGTGGAGGACGGCCGGTCACCGGTGACCGGCGTTGGCCTTGACCCCGCTTGCCGTACAAGAGGAAAGAACACACGCATGCGCCCTTGGAGTTTGGTGGTGGCGGCCGCGATCGTGGCGCTGGAAGGGCTCGTGGCGCTCGGGCTCGGGATCTACGCGGCGGTCGGCACCCTGGCAGGGCAGGCGGGCGACACCACCGCGGCCGTCGCCGAGGCGGCGTTCGGCATCCTCATCGGCGCGGGACTGATCTGGGTCGCCTGGGGCGGGCTGCTCAGGGCAGAGCGCTGGGGCAGGGCACCCGGCGTACTGACCCAGATCTTCATGATCCCCGTGTCGGTGACGGTGATCCAGTCGGGCCAGCCCGCGATCGGCATACCACTGCTGGTCGTCGCGATCGCGGGACTGGGCACGCTGCTCGCGCCGCCGACCACGAGGGCGTTGTACGGCGGCTAGTCCTCGGCCGTCAGCCCCTCGCGCAACTGCGCGAGCGTGCGGGCCAGCAGCCGGGACACGTGCATCTGCGAGATCCCCAGCTCGGTGGCGATCTGCGACTGGGTCATGTTGCCGAAGAACCGCAGCAGCAGGATGCGCTTCTCGCGCGGAGGCAGCCGCTCCAGCAGCGGCTTGAGCGACTCGCGGTACTCGACGCCCTCGAGCGACTCGTCCACGATCCCCAGCGAGTCGGACACGGCGGGCGCGTCGTCGTCGCCCGAGTCGGGGGCGTCGAGCGAGACCGTGGAATAGGCATTGGCCGACTCCAGACCCTCGAGCACCTCCTCCTCGGTCATCTTCAGGTAGGCGGCCAGCTCGGCCACCGTCGGCGCACGCCCCTCGCGCTGCGAAAGCTCGCTTATCGCCTTGGTCAGCGACAGCTTCAGCTCCTGGAGCCTGCGCGGCACCCGCACGGCCCAGCCCTTGTCACGGAAGTGACGCTTGATCTCGCCGACGATGGTCGGCGTCGCGTACGTGGAGAACTCCACCCCGCGCGCCAGGTCGAACCTGTCGATCGACTTGATCAGGCCGATGGTGGCGACCTGGGTCAGGTCGTCGAGCCATTCGCCCCTGTTGCGGAAGCGACGGGCCAGGTATTCCACCAGGGGGAGATGAAGCTCGACCAGCTCGTCCCTGATGCGCTGCCTGCGCGGCTCGTCGGGGCCCAGCTCGGCCAGCTCGGCGAAAAGCATGCGGGCGCGCACCCTGTCGGGCACGGCGTGGTCGCTGGCGGCCATGGCTCCAGTCCTTTCCGTCACGCCGGCCTCGCCGCGCCTCGGCGCTTACGCAGAACGATCGCCATGCGGTCGGGGGAATCGGTGACCGCGTCCACGTCGTCGGCCAGGGCGGTCAGCACCATCCACGCGAAGTCATCGCGCTTCGGCGCCGAACTGCCCACGGTCGCGACTTCCACCCTGACCTGCATCTCCTGCCCGGTCAGTTCGAACTCGGCCGTCAAGTCGGTGCCCGGCACCGCCTCGTTCAGCAGCATGGCGCACGCCTCGTCGACGGCGATGCGCAGGTCCTCGATCTCGTCGAGCGTGAAGTCAAGCCGTGCGGCCAGGCCGGCGGTCGCCGTACGCAGCACGGACAAGTACGCGCTCGCGGCGGGAAGCCTGACGCTCACCACATCACGGATCACGCGCGCCTCGGTGTCCTCGGTCACGTTCCTCCTCGCGTATAGGACGCTCTCTGCAACTTACCGCCACCTGGAGCCGATTGGCGTCCTCAGACGCGCCAACCAACGAAAAAGGCCCCGCAGTCGCGGGGCCCTTCAGCGGCTGTTCAGGCCGCCTTCGTCTCCCAGAAGATCTTGGAGATCTCGTCGATCTTGCCGAGCAGCTCGTCGGCCTTGCCCACGTCGACCGTGCCCTTGCCGCCCGCGGCGCCCGCGAGCTTGGTGGCCTCCCAGAACAGCTGGTGCAGCTGAGGGTAGGTCTCCAGGTGCGGCGGCTTGAAGTAGTCGGTCCACAGCACCCACAGGTGGTGCTTGACGAGCTCGGCGCGCTCCTCCTTGATGGTGAGAGCGCGGGCGCGGAAGACGGGGTCCTCGTTGCCGGCGTACTTCTCCATGATCGCCTTGACCGACTCGGCCTCGATCCGGGCCTGCGCGGGGTCGTAGACGCCGCAGGGGAGGTCGCAGTGCGCCGAAGCGACGTGCTTGGGTCGTAGCAGTCGTGCGAGCATCAGAAAGTCCTTCCTTGATGCTGTGTCAGCTTGGTCCAGTTACCGACCTTACTCGTGCAGGGAGATCGCAAGCCCATGAGGGTGCGTGTCGAAGGAGACTCCATGCGGCCCGCGCTGCGGCCGGGTGACTGGCTGCTGGTACGGCGTGGCGCGGCGGTCCATCCCGGCGACCTGGTCGTGGCCAGACTGCCCGGCGAGCCCTCGAAGCTGATCGTCAAACGCGCCCAGTGGCACGGGGCCGAAGGGTGGTGGCTGGAGAGCGACAACCAGCGCGCCCCCGGACGCAGGGACAGCTGGGACTTCGGGCCCGTCGACGACATCGTGGGCCGCGTCGTGCTGCGCTACTGGCCGCTTCTGCGGCGGGTCAGGTAGGTCCTGCCGCTGCCGCGCGGCTACCGGCCGCTCTTACGGCGCGCGCGGTAGGCGGCGACGTTCGCCCTGCTGGCGCAGCGCTCGGAGCAGTAGCGGCGCGAGCGGTTGGAGGAGGTGTCGACGAACACCTTCGAGCACCGCGCCTCCCTGCAGACGCCCAGCCTGTCGGCGCCCAGCTCGGTGACCACGACGGCCAGGCCCATCACCGGGCCGCCCTCCGACAGGTGGAGGTGCCAGTCCTGCCCGTCGTGCGCGGAGATCTGCGGACGCACGGGATGCCGCGCGAGCAGCACGTTGAGCAGCTCGACCGCCTCCTCGTGCTTGCCCGCGTCGGCGAGCGCGAAGACGGACGCCAGTTCCTCGCGCAGGCCGTTCTCGTCAGGAAGCTCACCGTTGATGAGAAGGACCGCCAACTCCGCGTATGAGGTCAGATCCAACCTGTTAACACTCCTTACACATGCGCGCGTCTCAGTATGTGGCAGAATCAAAAAACGGGTGACCCCCGTACCCCCTCACGAAGACGCCTGCTCCACGACACCTTTCGTGCGGCGTCTGGTTCGTGCCCATTCCGATGACTACTGGGGTCGCTGTGGCTGTCACGCCCGCTTCTGTCTCTCTCGAATCCCTCGACCTGGATCCCGCCTTCGCCCTGCACCGCGGGGGCAAGCTCGAGGTCCGCTCCACCATCCCCGTCCGCGACGCGGACGACCTCTCCCTCGCCTACACGCCAGGCGTGGCCAAGGTCTGCACGGCCATCGCCGAGTCCCCCGAACTCGCCAGGGACTACACCTGGGTGTCCAACGTCGTCGCGGTCGTCTCCGACGGCACCGCCGTCCTCGGGCTCGGCGACATCGGCCCCTCGGCCGCCATGCCGGTCATGGAGGGCAAGGCGCTGCTGTTCAAGGAGTTCGCCGGGGTCGACGCGGTGCCCATCTGCCTCGACTGCACCTCGGTCGACGCCCTGGTGGAGACCGTCGCCAGGCTCGCGCCCTCCTTCGGCGGCATCAACCTCGAGGACATCAGCGCACCCCGCTGCTTCGAGGTCGAGGACAGGCTGCGGGACCTGCTGGACATCCCCGTCTTCCACGACGACCAGCACGGCACGGCCATCGTCGTGCTGGCCGCCCTCCAGAACGCCGCCCGCCTGACGGGGCGCCCGCTCAGCGCGCTGCGCGCCGTCGTCGCAGGGGCCGGGGCCTCGGGCGTCGCGGTCACCCGCATGCTGCTCAACGCGGGCATCGGCGACATCGCGGTGTCCGACTCGCGCGGCATGATCTACGAGGGCCGCTCCGGTCTGAACCCCTTCAAGGAGGCCCTGGCGGCCGACACCAACAGGAACGGGCTCACGGGCTCGACCGAGGAGGCGCTGTCGGGCGCCGACGTGTTCGTCGGCCTGTCCGGCTCGACCGTGTCGGAGGCGGCCATCGCCTCCATGGCGGCCGACTCCATCGTGTTCGCGCTGTCCAACCCGACGCCCGAGGTGCACCCCTCGGTGGCCGCCCGTCACGCGCGGGTGGTGGCGACGGGGCGTTCCGACTTCCCGAACCAGATCAACAACGTGCTGGCCTTCCCCGGCGTGTTCAGGGGGGCGCTGGACGTCCGGGCCTCCACCATCACCGAGAACATGAAGGTGGCGGCGGCGACGGCGCTCGCGGACGTGGTCGGTGACGAGCTGCGGGAGGACTACGTCATCCCCAGCCCGTTCGATTCCAGGGTCGCCCCCGCCGTGATCGCCGCGGTGGCCGCCCAGGCCCGCGAGGACGGCGTGGCCAGGCTCTGACACTCGCGTGGGCCCCCGGCACGGTCACCGCCGGGGGCCTTCCGCGTCCGGCGCGTCTCCCCACCGTCGTCCGCCCTGGGCGATCCACGATCCCGAGTGTGGCGGCGGTGTGGAGGTATCGGGCAGGTCGTGTGCAAACAGTCGCCCGGGCGGGGCATCGCGCCTACCGTCGCAGGATATGCAGACAGTGGATGTCCTGGTCGTGGGTGCGGGCCTGGCCGGCCTGCACACGGCCCGCCTGCTCGCGCGACAGCGACTGAAGGTGATGGTGGTCGACCGCCGCAGGTCGCTGTCGACGGGTATTCGCACGACCGGGATCTTCGTGCGTCGCACCCTCGATGACTTCGACCTGCCGGACCATCTGCTCGGGCCCGGCGTGCGGGACGTGCTGCTGTATCCGCCGTCGCGGCGGGCACCGATCCGGCTCGCCAGTGACCGCGACGAGTACCGCGTGGCCGACATGGCGGCCGTCTACGAGCACGCGCGCCGCGCGGCGGAGTCGGCCGGGGCACGGGTCCTCCTGGGCGTACGGTATGTCGACGCGTCGATGGGTGTCGTGCGGTTCGCGGGTGCGGGACCGGTGACGGCCCGTTTCGTCGTTGGCGCGGACGGCGCCCGCTCCCGGGTGGCCCGTGATCTCGGCCTCGATGTCAACCGGCGCTTCCTCGTCGGTTCCGAGCTCGTCCACCCGATCGCGTCGGGCACGACGACCCCGGCGTTCCACTGCGTGCTGGACCCACGGGTCGCTCCGGGGTACCTGGGGTGGGTCATCGACGACGGCCGGCACGCGCATGTCGGCGTCGCCGGGTATCCGGAGGCCATGCGCACCGGCATCCGCCACCTGCTGGACGCTTTCGCCGCGGACGCGCCAGGCCGCGCGGCGCCGGCCGGTCAGGTCGAGCGCCGAGGTGGTCCGATCCCGGTCGGCGGTGTGCTGCGACGGTTGGCGTGCCCCGCAGGGCTGCTCGTCGGAGACGCGGCGGGCGCGGTGTCGCCGCTGACGGCCGGCGGGTTGGACCCCTGCTTGCGCATGTCCGAACTGGCCGCGGCGGTCGCCGCCGGGTACCTGCGTACCGGCGACCGGCGCGTGTTGAGCCGGTACGACGGGGATGCGTTGCGGCGCCGGTTCCGTGGCCGGCTGTTGCTGCGCCGCGTGTTCGCCGGCATCCGATCTCCCGCCGCGGCAGAGGCGGCGGTGACCGTGCTACGCGGACGTGCCGGTCGTGCCCTGGCGGCGCGGATCCTGTTCGGTGACGGCTCGTTCCCCGATGTCGGCCCACGGCCGGCGGACCCACCGATCGACCGTCCATGCCGGTAGCGCCGCCCGGCTCGCCTGACCCGGGCGGTGCGACCCGCGGGTCAAGGGCAGGTCCAGGTGCGTGGCGGCGACCTGTCTCGCGGGGAAGTTTGCCGTTCCTTTTGGGAACGGCGATATTGGCGTTACGTTCCGTGCTACAACTGGAGCTCCCTGTAATGACGTGCGACTCTCCGCTGGGGGGCCCATGGAACGTGAGGCCAACCGGCCGCTCCAGGCGCTCATCGCCGAAGCGGGCTTCTCCCACAAGGGGCTTGCCCGCAGGCTCAACGACCTGGGCGCGGCCAGAGGCACGCCAGGCCTGAAGTACGACCACAGCTCCGTTCTCCGCTGGATCGGTGGCCAGCGGCCGCGTGACCCCGTCCCCTCGCTGCTGACGGAGATCTTCGCGCTGCGTCTCGGCCGCAAGGTCACACCGGAAGATCTCGGTATGCCGGTCATCGCGACGCCCCTCCACCTCGGGCAGGAGTTCACGCACACCTGGCAGGAGGGGGTCGCGACAGTGACAGCTCTGTGGCGAGCGGACGTGGAACGACGCAAGTTCCTGGTCGACTCCACCTTCGCGATCGGGGCGGGTTCGGTCGGAGCCATCCGCTGGCTGACGTTCCCGCCCGAGGCGCACCCCTCGGCGACCGGCGGGCGCAGGGTGGGGATGGCCGACATCTCCGCCATCCACGAGGTCACCCGCTCGTTCGGCGAGCTCGACAACCGATTCGGCGGGGGCAGGGTCCGCTCGGCCGTGGTCAAGTACCTCGACACCGCCGTCACGCCGCTGCTCAAAGAAGGTTCGTACGGCGAGAGCACGGGCAAGCGCCTCGCCTCGGCCGCCGCCGAGCTGACCAGGCTGGCCGGCTGGATGGCCTACGACCTCGAACAGCACGGCCTCGCCCAGCGCTACCTCATCCAGGGCCTCCGGCTGGCCCGCGGCGCCGGCGACGACGGGCTGGGTGGCGAGATCCTCGCCGGGATGAGCCACCAGGCCCTCTACATGGGACAGCCCGCCCACGCGCTCGACCTGGCCCGCGCCGCCCAGCAGTCCGCGCTGCGGGCGGGCATCCACACGCTCATGGCCTCCTGCCACGTCCTCGAGGCCCACGCGCACGCCGGGCTGGGCGACAAGACGTCGTGCGCCGCCTCGCTCAACGCCGCCGAACGCGACTTCGCGCGGCGGGCGCCGGGGGAGGAGCCAGCCTGGCTGTCCTACTTCGACGAGGCCTACCTGGCGGCGAAGTTCGCCCACTGCTACAGGGACCTGGGGGAGGGGGAGCGGGCCGTACGATACGCACGCAGATCGCTGGAGATGGACGGCCGGTACGTGCGAGGGCGGATGTTCAACCTCTCGCTGCTGGCGGCCGGGCTGCTGCAGTGCGGGGAACTCGAGGAGGCCTGCGAGACGGCCACGGAGGCGCTGGGGCTGGCCAACGAGCTCCAGTCGGTCAGGACGCGGACCTACGCGCTCGACCTGCGGCGGCGGCTGGAGCCGTACCGCTCGGAACCACCGGTGGTCGCCCTCAACGAACACGTCAAGGAACTCACCCCTGTGTGACGCGCATGAGGCGGCCCGGCTGGTGGCGAGCCGGGCCGCCGCACACACTCAGCCGAGCATCTCGCCCTTGGGGCCGATGATGCTCTTGGTCTCCGCGAACTGCGCCTTGTTGTAGACGTCGGCGGTCTCACCGTCGAAGTACGCCGAGCTGATCAGGTCGACCCGGTCGTTGCCGTCCTGGTCGTGGAACAGGCTGGTCACGCCGTTGACGTAGCCGAGGCGCTTGCTGTTGCTGTACTTCAGCAGCCACGGCCCGCCGTCCGCGCCGCCGGTCATCGAGCACTTCAGGACCTGGTGGGTCTCGACCCTGAAGCTGTTCACCTGGTACGTCTTCGTGCCCGTCTTGCCGTAGCAGTACTTGGGCGTGACGCCGGTGTACGGCTTGCTGCCGTCGGGGTGCTCGTCCGCGGGGTAGCCGAAGGCGAACACCGGCTGGCCCTGCGGCTGGTTCCATGCCATGCCCTGTCCGCCGACTGTGTCGCCGAGCTTGCCGGTGTCCTTGGCCAAGCCGATCATGAAGTGCGGGTCGCCAAGGAAGTAGGCGGCGTCGGCCCCGGGAATGATCCACTGCTTGACGTAGTACCTGGTGAGCTTCGCCGAGCCGGCTCCGCCCGTCACGGTTCCGAGGAAGGACTCCGACTTGTCCCAGTACTTGACCTGGTTCTTCTCGAAACGCTCGGCTCGCTGGGCTGCGGTCAGCGCCTTCAGGCTCTGGTACTCCGCGGCCTCCTGGTCGGAGAGGACGGTCGTGGTCGAGCGGGCCTTCGCACCGATCCGCGTCACATCGAGCCCTGCCGCGTCGTCGTAGGTCTCCGACGAGACCTCCTTCGGCTGGAAGACCCCTCGCTTGTCCTCAGGCCCCGTGGTCTGGGTGGCGACACCGTCGACGATCCTGCCGAGTCGCCCGGCGTTGACGCCCTTCTCGTAGTCGTCCTTCGCGACCTTCTGCCACCTGTTGTCGACCCACTTGTCGCCCTTCCACTCAGCGAACTCGCTCGGGGAGACCTCACGCGAGCCTGGAAGGTCGAAGCCGTTGTGGACCGCCACGAAAGCGAAGTCGCCGTCGTAGTCGTCGTAGGTGTCGAGATCGTAGGTGGTGAAGGCGTACGCGCCGGCGAAGACACCGAAGGGTGCCTTGCCCTGGTAGTAGCCGGGCACGAAGACCCATTTGGCGAACACGTCACGGCCGCGCTCGTACACGCAATGGCCCGCGGTCGCGACCAGGTTGCGGTGCCTGGACTGGACCGAGGTGGCCGAGCACCAGCGGTAGTCGCCCTTGCTGTCGACGAAGAAGACCTTGCCGATCGTCTTGGGCAGGTTGACGTTCTTCACCTTGCCGCCGGTCGTCGCGGCGCCGATGGGGGCGACGACGCCGGGCTTACCGTCATCGGGGGTGTCGCTGCTCACCCGGACAAGCTTGGTGATGTTCTTGTAGTCCCAGTGGTACTGGGCGGCCTTCTTCAGGGCAGCGCCGTTGGCGTCGAGCCAGAACAGGGCGGTGCTGTAGGCGTCCGCGGGCTTGGGTGCGAGGGGATCGGTGACCCAGCTCGGCGCGGCGGCGGCCGGCGCGGCGAGAGCTGCGGCCGCCAGGCCGGCAGCCGCCAGGGGGATGAGCAGGCGCTTCAACGGGAGGCTCCACAGAGTTAACAAAAGGGTGTAAGGACCCTATCGACCCTTGCGTCACTTGCGTAAGGGATCTTTTCTGAGTGTTTTCTCCAGAAAAGGCCGAAGGGCCCGGCAGAAGCCGAGCCCTTCGGATGAAGCATGGTGGAGTTCCGAGGTTTGGACCCTCAGGCTCCGGGTGATCGCGAAGACTAGCTACCGACGGTCGGCAGGATCTTGCCGGACGCCTGGTTGGCAGCAGCCTTGTACACGGCGGCGGTCTCACCGTCGAAGTACGGGCTCGAGATGTAGTCGACGCGCTCGTTGCCGTCCTGGTCGTTGAAGGTGCTGGTGACACCGTTCACGTAGCCGAGACGCTTGGCGTTGCTGTACTTCAGCAGCCACGGGCCACCGTCGTAACCGGGGGTCACGGGGCACTTCAGCGCCACGTGCTCCTCGATCTTCTTGGCGGCGGAGCCAACCAGCTTGGCGCTGGTCTTGCCGTAGCACCACTTCGGCGTCACACCGGTGTACGGCTTGGAGCCGTCGGGGTGCTCAGCGTAGGGGTAGCCGAAGGTACGGACGATGCCACCGGTGGGCTGGTTGTACGCGAAGCCCTGGCCACCGACGACGTCACCGAGACGGCCCGTGTCAACGAGCTTCTCGATGATGAAGTGCGGCTTGAAGATGAAGTACTGCGCGTCCGAGCCAGCGATGACCCACTGCTTCACGTAGAAGCGGTCGATCTTCCACTGCTTGGTGGCGGGGTCCTGGTACGCCTTGCCCAGGCCCGGCTTCTCAGCCTCCTGCTCGGAGACGACGGTGGTGGTGACGAACGCCTGCGCGCCGACCTTGACGTCGGTCGGCCCGCCGACAGCCGCAGCGGCCTTGTAGTCGGCCTCGTTGACTTCCTTGGGCTCGTACACGCCGCGCGAGTCCTGCGGACCAGTGGTCTGCGGGGCGGTGGCGGGCACGACGTCACCGGTGTTGCCGGTGGTGGCAACCCACTTCTCGTACTCGTCCTTGGAGACCTTGATCTTCTCGACCTTGACGTCCTTGCGACCCGTGTGAGCCTTCCACGCGTCGTAAGCGACCTCCTGGCCACCCACGCCACCGATGCCGTTGTACACGGTCACGAACGCGTAGTCGCGGTCGTAGTCCTCGTACACGTCGAGGTCGTAGTGGGTGTAGGCCTGCTTGCCGACGAAGATGCCGTAAGGCGTCTTGCCCTGGTAGTAACCGGGGACGAAGACCCAGCGGGACACAACCTCGCCGTTGTTGGCCAGGTCGTAGACGCAGTGACCGGCAGTCGAAACCAGGTTCTTGTAGTTCGACTGGATCGAGGTGCCGGAGCACCAGTACAGCTTGCCGTCCCGGGCCTCGAAGAAGACCTTACCGATGGTCTTCGGCATGTTCACGTTGTGAACCTTGGCCGCGACCTTCTTCTCCTCGCCGATGGGCGCGACGACACCCGGCTTGGTGTCGGCGGTGTAGCCACCCTTGGAGACGAGCTTCTTAACTTCCTTGTAGTCCCAGTGGTAGGCCGTGGCCTGCTTCAGGGCGTAGTTGTTCGACTTCGTCCAGAAGTCGATCGTGTTCAGAGCAATCTCGGTGCTCTTCGCGAGGTACTCGTCCTGGGGAGCAGGCGTCGCCGAGGCGGTACCGGCGAGACCAGCGGCCAGCAGACCGGTGGCCAGAACGGCACCACCAGCAGGGAGGAGGATGCGCTTCAAGGTAACTCCTTGCGCTGTCGTGGAACGCCTCTTGCGTCCCATGCGTCAGTAAAGGGATAGCCAGGAACATACAGTGCCGATCTTGAAAACTGGAAGCCGCTTTGGCAGGAAAAGGCCGCACAAGTCGGGCGTGATCGTTCTGTGATGTTTAGGCGTCCGAAGCGCACGCTGGGTGTCCGCGGGGACAGGGGACTGTTTCCGCAGATCATCATAAAGATGTGGTTAGTGTGGCGAATGAGGTTGCAGTGCCCCGGTCGCACCGGGTGAGGATCGCGTGTGATGCAGATCACATTCGTCTGATGGCACCGTTTCGCGCCGTCGTGCGTCGAAGGGGCCAGCAAATTTCGATCAGACCTACGAATGTCACCCAAACGCAGAGGGGCCCGACTGTCGTCGGGCCCCTCTGGTGTTGCTAGGTAAGCCGAGGATCACCCCTCAGCTCGGTTGTACGACAGCTCAGCCGGTGATCTTGCCGGACCACACGTTCGCAGCGGCCTTGTAGACGGAGTTGGTCTCACCGTCGAAGTAGGGGCTGGAGATGTAGTCGACGCGGTCGTTGCCGTCCTGGTCGTTGAAGGTGCTGACGACACCGTTCACGTAGCCGAGACGCTTGGCGTTGCTGTAGTTGAGCAGCCAGGGGCCACCGTCGGCGCCCTCGGTCATGGAGCACTTCAGTGCGATGTGCTCCTCGATCTTCTTGGCGGCGGAACCAACGGTCTTGGCCGTGGTCTTGCCGTAGCACCACTTGGGCGTGATGCCGGTGAAGTTCTTGTGACCGTCGGGGTGCGCCGCAGCCGGGTAACCGAACACGCGGACGTACTTGCCGGTGGGCTGGTTGTAGGCGAAGCCCTGACCACCGACGTTGTCACCGAGGCGGCCCGCATCCGTCACGGGGACGATGATGTAACGGCTCTCGATGATGTAGTACTCGGCGTCCTTGCCGGGGATGACCCACTGCTTGGTGTAGTAGCGGTCGATCTTCCACTGGCCGTTGGCCTTGTCCTCGTAGGCGTTGCCCGGGCCCTTGTAGGCCGCCGCCTCTTCCTTGGACACGAGGGTCGTGGTCTTGAACGCCTGGGCGCCCACCTTGATCACGGTCGGGCCGCCGACGCTGGCCGCGTCGTTGTAGGCCTTCTCGCTGACCTCGAGCGGGGTGTAGACGCCGCGGTTGTCCTCGGGGCCGGTCGTCTGAGGCTTGACCTCGTCAACGACCTTGCCGACTCGACCGGTGGTGCCGACCCACTTCTCGTACTCGTCCTTCGTGACCTTGACGTCCTTCTCGTCCACGAACTTCGGACCCTTGAAGGCGTCGAACTCGGACTTGGTGACCGTCTTGGCACCGTCGAACTTGATGCCGTTGTAGACGGTGACGAACGCGTAGTCGCGGTCGTAGTCCTCGTAGACGTCGAAGTCGTAGTGCGTGAACGCCTGCTTGCCGACGTAGATGCCGAACGGCGTCTTGCCCTGGTAGTAACCCGGGACGAAGACCCACTTCGACATGACGTCGGAGTTACCGGCCGTGTCGTAGACGCAGTGACCGGCCGTGGCGACCAGGTTGCGGTACCTCGACTGGATCGAGGTGGCGGAGCACCACCGGCGCTCGCCCTTGGAGTTGATGAAGAAGACCTTGCCGATGGTCTTCGGCATGTTGACGTTCTGCGACTTGGTCGCGGTCTTCTTCTCTTCGCCGATCGGCGCGACGACACCCGGCTTGGTGTCGGCGCTGTAGCCGCCGGTCGACTTCAGCTTGGCGACGTCCTTGCTGTCCCAGACGTTCGACTCCTTGGCGGCCCTGAGGGCGGCACCGTTCGACTCGGCCCAGTACTTGGCGATGGACGTGGCGACTTCAGCGTTCTTCGCCAGCGGGTCGCTGGCGATGTCGCTGGCGGCCTGAGCGGTACCGGCCAGACCGGCAGCCAGAAGGCCGGTGGCCAGAACGGCGCCGCCGGCGGGGAGGAGGATGCGCTTCAAGGGAACTGCTCCTTGCTCTGTCGTGGGACGCAACATGTGTCCCATGCGTCAGTAAAGGGATAGCAAGGACCATAACGCGGTGATCTTTGCAGGTGGAAGCCGTCTCGAGGCATCTGAGAATCGCCCTTACCGGCGTGACCCTTCCGTTATCAGTCAGAGATGATCGCGGGGAGTGATCGTCGCACCACGTTTTCGCAGGGTCTCGTGGGGTTGTTGCGCATGAGGCGGAAGTGGAGTGAGTGGGGGGACACTCTGCGTAAGGGCTCTAATGTGACTCAGATCACAGGAACCGGATGGCACCGAATCGGGACTCACTCCGTCTAATATCACTCGATCTTGCCAGGAAACGTTCAGGAAAGAGACTTCGGGCTACGTTTCGGGCGCTTGCCGTAACGGTGAGTGATCGCGTTGGCACGGTCCATGGAAGGGCAACAGAACGGGCCGCCCCGTGGGGCGGCCCGTTGGTCGGTTTTCAGTCAGGTTTTGAGGAAGTCCGGGGGTGATTCCGTCCACCCGGGGGCCTTCAGCGCGTTGAGCGCAGCGGTGATCTGGCGCTCCTCGAAGGCGAAGTGGGACTCCATGATGGCGGCCAGGCCGTCGAGCTCCCGGCTTACTCGCTGGACCTCGGCCTCGCCCGGCTCTATCCCGGCGTCGCCGGCCAGGGCCTCGATTCTGCGGAGGATGTCGGCCACCAGGTGGTGGTCCTGCTGGAGTTTCTCCAGGACGGGGCGGAGGTCGGGGAACTCCTCGGCCAGGGCGGGGAAGGCGGTGTCGTCCTCGCCCGTGTGGTGCCTTTCGAGGGCCGAACAGAAGGTCAGGCAGTGGGCGCGGAGTTCGCGCGGGCGGCGGGTGTTGCCCTCCAGGCTGTCACGCAGCTTCGAGAGCTCTTCGCGGAGCCAGAAGTGAACGTCGATCAGTTGGGTGCCGAACGCTTCGAGGCGTTCGGCGGGGTCGGTGGGTGATGGCACGTGTTTCCCAGGTTTTCGGCGCCTCCATGCCCGCGGCGGTCTCTTTGCCGGGTGCACTGCGACGCTGACCCGGGATCTCATCACCCTTTGGAGAAGCCGTCAATCGGGCGTGGCCACCGACCGTCCTGCTCGTGGTGACCGGCGAACGGGTGGGGGGACGCGCCGCGCGGTACGAGGCCGGCCTGTGGTCCCCGAGGAGAGTCGCGGCGCGTGTGGCGATGTGGGGTGCGTGGGGGGTGGTCGCTCGACCTGGTGGGCGGCGGGCAACCTGAAGGCCTTCTGGCTCCGGGGGATTCGAGGACGCCCCCCGGTGGGGGAGCACAGAAAGAAGGGTGTTGGACGCGGGGACGCCGGGTGGAGACATGGAGAAGGGCCCGGCGGGGGCCGGGCCCTTCTCAGGAAACGCTGGGTGTTACTTGAGCAGCTCGCCGCTCGGGCCGACGATCTTGCCGGATGCCGTGTTCTTGGCCGCGTTGTACACAGCGGCCGTCTCGCCGTCGAAGTACGGCGAGGAGATGTAGTCGACGCGGTCGTTGCCGTCCTGGTCGTTGAAGGTGCTGGTGACACCGTTCACGTAACCGAGACGCTTGGCGTTGCTGTAGTTGAGCAGCCACGGGCCACCGTCATAACCGGGGGTCACGGGGCACTTCAGCGCCACGTGCTCCTCGATCTTCTTGTCCGGCGCGCCGACGGTCTTGGCCGACGTCTTGCCATAGCAGTTCTTGGGGGTGACACCGGTGTACGGCTTGCTGCCGTCGGGGTGGGGCGCGTACGGGTAGCCGAAGGTGCGCACGATCTTGCCGGTCGGCTGGTTGTAGGCGAGGCCCTGGCCGCCGACGTTGTCGCCGAGACGGCCCGCGTCCTCGGACAGCAGGATGTAGCGGCCGCCGAACTTGGGCCCGACGAAGCGGTCGTAGTCGCGGCCGTCGACCTGCTTGACGCCGGTGAAGCGGATGCCGTTGTAGACGGTGACGAACGCGTAGTCGCGGTCGTAGTCCTCGTAGACGTCGAAGTCGTAGTGCGTGAACGCCTGCTTGCCGACGTAGATGCCCCACGGCGTCTTGCCCTGGTAGTAGCCGGGGACGAAGACCCACTTGGACATGGTGTCGGCGTTGCCGTCGGTGTCGTAGACGCAGTGACCGGCGGTCGCGACCAGGTTCTTGTAGTTGCCCTGGATGGAGGTGGCCGAGCACCAGCGGGGACGGCCGCTGGCGTCGAGGAAGAACACCTTGCCGATGGTGCGGGGGATGTTGACGTTCTGGGCCTTGCCGGTGCTGGTGGAGTTACCGGTCGGGGCCACCATGCCGGGGTTGCCGTCGGGGGTGTAGCCGCCCTTGGAGACGAGCTTCTTGACCTCCTTGGAGTCCCAGTAGTAGGCGCTGGCCTGGCGGAGGGCGGCGCCGTTCGACTTCCACCAGAAGGTCGCGATGGAGGCGGCGTCGCCGGCGTTCCGCGCCATGGGGTCGGAGGCGATGTCGCGGGCGGCCTGGGCGGTGCCGGAAAGGCCAGCGGCCAGGAGACCGGTGGCCAGGATCGCACCACCAGCGGGGAGGAAGATGCGCTTCAAGGTATAACTCCAGGTTTCCTTTGCGCTGACCGTGACGCCTGTTGCGTCCCAAGAGTCAGCAAACGGATAGCAAAGGAACCTACAGGGGCGGCTTCGGTCATGTGAATTTCCACTTGATCACGTCAACGGACAAGTCGGGCGAACTGCGCGGACCGTGATCTGTCTGAGATGAAGTGACCTTGCGTGATCTGTGCTGATCAGCGCGCCCTTGACGCGTAGGTGATCAAATGGTTGCCACGAGTGTGTGTGATCTGGGCCACATTTTGCCGAGGTGGCCGTCCGAAATCCCGAAATTTCAGGTGATGGAGTCGTTGGCCGCGTGATCGTAGACCTCGAACGTCGTCGCGGCGAAGTACGGCGAGGACACCGCGTCGTACTTGCCCACCGCGTCCAGGTTCCACGTGAGGCTGTTGATCCCGTTGAGGTAGCCCAGGCCCGTCGACGGCTTGTAGCCGAGCATCCACGGCCCGCCACTGGCTCCCGCGCTGAAGTCGCAGCCGGTGAGCAGCACGCCCCACTGCAGGTTGCGGGTCGGGTTGACGGTCCGCTTGGTCTTGCCGTCGCACGTCTTGAGCGTGCGGCCGTCGAACGGGTGCGAGTTGTCGGGCTGCGCGCCCGCGGGGTAGCCGAAGGCGCTGACCTGGTTGCCGGTCTTCTTGCCGACCGTCAGGCCCAGCCCGCCGACGTTGTCCGCCAGCCTGCCGACGTCCTTCATGACGGCCTTGCCGTTCTCTGTCGTCCAGCGGAAACCGCGGTGGACGGAGATGAAGGCGTAGTCGTAGTCGTAGTCGCCGATGGCCGCCCAGTCCTCGTGCATGTAGAGCGTCGAGCCGACGTAGACGCCGTCGGGCGCGTCGCCGTCCTTGCCGGGGTTGGGGACGAACACCCAGTTGGCGCTCTTGCCGAGGCGCGGGTCCCACGCGCAGTGGCCCGCGGTGGCGACGAGGCTGCGGTTCTTGGCGGCGACCGCGCTGGCCGAGCACCAGAACTCCCTGCCGCCCTGCTGGAAGTAGACCTTGCCGATCGTCTTGGCGACGCCGCCCTTGGCGGGTGCGGCCGGCGCGATGTCGCGTGGCGCGCGCCTCTTGGCGGCGCTGTTGTTGATCAACGAGCCCGCCGAGGTGGAGGGCGAGGACGACGGCGTGGACACCTTGGTGCCGGGCGTGGCGGGGGAGTTGTTGTCGGCGTCCTTGAGGCGCTCGGGCTTCCAGTACTCGGCGACCTTGCGCATCTCGGCGTCGGACTTGGCCAGCGGCTCGGAGTAGACGTAGTCGGGCGGAGCGGTGGCGGCGGCGTGGGAGACCCCCGTGATTGCGGGCAGCATCAGCAGAACGCCGCTGGCAGCGGCGATCGCGAGTTGCCTCATGCGGGGGATCATGAAATGCCTTCCTTGGACCGTAACGAGCGATTTTTCCAGATCGTAAGCGCTATTGCAGCCTGGATTGGCGATCGTTATCTGATCAAGAAAGGCAAGTGCTTGTATGAGGGCATCGTCCGATAGGTGCCCAATATCCCGCGCGTCGGTCGTTGTCCCTGGTCAAAGGCCCAGGAGAGGCTTCTTGTCATGAGAAGACTCGCATGTTTGGCCGTGCTTTGCTGTACGGCTTTCGCCGCGTCTCCCGCGCCCGCGACGGCGACCCCCGACCCGAACCCTGATCCTGTGCGGGGGATCGCCGACGTGATCATGAAGAAGGTCAACCAGAAGCGGATGATCATTCTGAGCGCCGGGTCGCGCCTGGCACTTCTGACGTGTGATCCGTCCCAGGCCTCCACGCATCCGAACCCGCAGCAGGCCTGCGCGGAGCTCGACGCGGTCGGCGGCGACCCCGCCGCGCTCGAGCCCGACCCGAGCCTCAGATGCACCGCGGGGTACGAGCCCGTCCGCGCGACCGCCACCGGCGTGTGGGACGGCAGGACGATCAAGTACAGGGAGACCTTCAGCAACGCCTGCAAGATGCGGGCCGAGACGAGATCGGTCTTCACCTTCAGAACGGCGACATCGAGGCAGCGGCCCGAGGAGGGCGACTTCGGGCGCC
Organism: Nonomuraea sp. bgisy101; assembly: GCF_057708945.1. Classification (NCBI taxonomy): domain Bacteria; kingdom Bacillati; phylum Actinomycetota; class Actinomycetes; order Streptosporangiales; family Streptosporangiaceae; genus Nonomuraea; species Nonomuraea sp. bgisy101. Next base: position 83,942 of record NZ_JBYITD010000031.1, on the reverse strand, counting down.
GACCCGGCGAGGGCGACCTCAGGGGGATGACCTGGAGCGGTCGGTTCCAGGGCGAGGAGCACAGGGGGGCGACCTCACGTGATCGGATCCCCGACGAGGAGCACAGGGGGACGGGCTCGCGGGGCTGGTTCCCCGGTGGCGAGCACAGGGGGACGGGCTCGCGTGGTCGGTTCCCCGACGGCGAGCGCGGGGGGATGGGCTCGCGGGGCTGGTTCCCCGGTGGCGAGCACAGGGGGACGGGCTCGCGTGATCGGTTCCCCGGCGGCGAGCGCGGGGGGATGGGTTCGCGGGGCTGGTTCCCCGGTGGCGAGCACAGGGGGGCGACCTCGCGTGATCGGTTCCCCGGCGGCGAGCGCGGGGGGATGGGTTCGCGGGGCTGGTTCCCCGGTGGCGAGCACAGGGGGACGACCTCGCGTGGTCGGTTCCCCAACGAGGATCGCGGGGGGATGGGCTCGCGGGACTGGTTCCCCGGAGGCGAGCACAGGGGGACGACCTCGCGTGGCCGGTTCCCCGACGGGGAGCACAGGGGCATGACCTCACGAGGCCGGCTCCACGAGGGTGACCTCAGAGGGGTGAGCTCGCGAGGTCGGCCGCACATGAACGACCTCAGGTGGGGGCCCATGGACGGCCGCCGGTAGGCGGCGACACCGGATCGAGGCCCGAGGCGGACAAGCTCTCGCGGACGGCCCCTGCGCGTCCTCGGGCAGGGGCCGGGCGGCGGACGGCGGCGCCGAGGCTGCCGAGGGCGGCGATGCCGCGCGCGAACCCTCCGCCGACACCGCGACCACGTTGTCCGCCTGCCCGACGAGCAGCAGCCCTGCGAGCCGACGGCCCGCGCTCGGACGGCCCGCGCTCGGCATGTCTCGACATGTAGCGTCGAATTCATGAAGTACATGTTGATGATCTACACGAACGCCTCCGCAGCGCAGGCCGTCAGCGAGAACATCGACCAGGCCATGGCGACGGTGGAGGACCTCATGGCCGAGCTCACCGCCGCGGGCGAGTGGGTGGGCGGCGAGGCGCTCGCCGACCCGGCCGGCTCGCGGACGATCACGCTGAAGAACGGCGTGCCGGCTGTCACCGACGGGCCCTTCCTGGAGTCGAAGGAGTACCTCGCGGGCTACTGCGTCATCGACTGCGCCTCGCCCGAGCGGGCGCTCGAGGTGGCCATGCGCTGGCCGGACGTGGCCTACGGCGGCGCGATCGAGCTGCGTCCCGTCTTCGAGGAATGACGCGGGCATGAGGGAAGAACTGCTGAGAGAGCCGGCGCCGCAGGTGCTCGGTGAATGACGCGGGCATGAGGGAAGAGCTGCTGAGGGAGCTGGCGCCGCAGGTGCTCGTGCGGCGTTACGGCCGGTTCGACGCGTGCGAGGACGCGGTGCAGGAGGCGCTGCTCGCGGCGGCGACGCAGTGGCCGAAGGACGGCGTGCCGGACAATCCGAAGGCCTGGCTGGTCACGGTCGCCTCCCGCCGGATGATCGACGAGATCCGCAGTGAGGAGGCGCGGCGGCGCAGGGAGGTGGAGCAGGCCTACGAGGAGCCGCCGGAGGTCTCCGACCAGGACGACACGCTGACGCTGCTGTTCATGTGCTGCCATCCCGCGCTGACGCCCGCCTCTCAGATCTCGCTGACGCTGCGCGCGGTCGGGGGTCTGTCGACCGCGGAGATCGCAGGGGCCTTCCTGGTGCCCGAGTCGACGATGGCCCAGCGGATCAGCAGGGCGAAGGCGACGATCAAGAAGTCCGGCGCCACCTTCGAGCTGACGCCCAACCGGCTCGACGTGGTCATGCACGTGCTCTATCTGATCTTCAACGAGGGTTACACCGCCACCTCGGGGCCCGACCTGCATCGCGCCGACCTCACCGGTGAGGCGATCAGGCTGGCCAGGACCGTGCGCCGGCTGCTGCCGGACGACGGCGAGGTGGCGGGGCTGCTGGCGCTCATGCTGCTTACCGACGCCCGTCGCGCGGCGCGCACGAGCGTGGACGGCGCGCTGATCACGCTGGACGAGCAGGACAGGAGCCTGTGGGACAAGGATCTGATCGGCGAGGGCGTCGAGCTGGTGACGGCGGCGCTGTCGCGGGGGCCGCTGGGGCCGTACCAGCTCCAGGCGGCGATCGCCGCCGTGCACACCGAGGAGGGGGAGACCGACTGGCCGCAGATCGTGGCGCTGTACGAGCTGCTGGCGCGGGTGGCGCCGGGGCCGATGGTGACGCTCAACCGGGCGGTGGCGGTGGCGATGGCGCGGGGGCCGCGCGAGGGTCTGGCCCTGCTCGACACCATCGAGGGGCTCGACGGGCATCACCGGCTGCATGCCGTACGGGGGCATCTGCTGGAGATGGCGGGGGAGGAGCGGGCCGCGCGCGAGTCGTACGCCAGGGCGGCGGCGCTGACGGCCAGCGTGCCGGAGCGGCGCTACCTGGAGGAAAAGGGGAGGCCCCGGCCCTGAGAAGGACCGGGACCCCGGTGGCAGGTGCTGCCCTCGATGTCTAGCCGGGCTGGTTGCCGCTCCAGCGGTTGGCGGCGGCCTTGTACACCTTGTAGGTGTCGCCGTTGAAGTACGGCGAGGAGATGCGGTCGTAGCGGTCGTTGCCGTCGGTGTCCCAGGCGACGCTGTTGACACCGATGAGGTAGCCGGTCCTGCTGGAGTTCTTGTAGTTGTACAGGAACGGTCCTCCGCTGGCGCCGGCGGTGAAGGAGCACTTGAAGCCGATGTGCTCCTCGATGCGGAACTTCGGCGCGGGCGGCATGGCGGCCGTCGTGCCGTAGCACCACTTCATGGTCTTGCCGGTGAAGGGCTTGTCACCGTCGGGGTGCTCGCCTGCCGGGTAGCCGAAGGAGAACACGGTGGCCTTGGTGCTGCGGTTCCAGGTGAAGCCCTGACCGCCGACGTTGTCGCCGAGCCTGCCGACGTTCTTCTTGACGACGTGCCAGACTCCCTTGTTGTCCTTCTCCCACTGCGGCTTGAAGCCGTTGTAGACGTTGACGAAGGAGTAGTCGTAGTCGTAGTCCTCCTTCACGACGAAGTCGTCGTGAGCGTTGAACGTCTTGGCGGCGTAAATGCCGTAGGGGGTTTTGCCGTCCCACTTGTTGTTGCCGTCCCAGTACGACGGGATGAACACCCAGTTGTCGTAGAAGACGTTGTGCTTGACGTCGTAGACGCAGTGGGCCGACGTGGCGACGAGGTTGCGGTACTTGCCCTGCACCGAGGTGCCTGAGCAGTACTTCCAACTCCTGCTGGCGTTCTCGTTGGCGCCGGGCAGCGTGAAGAAGATGCGGCCGACCGTGTTCGGCAGGTTGACCTGCTTGGTCTTGGTGGCCTTGGCCTTCTCCTGGCCGATCGGCGGGACGGATCCGGGCGGGCCGTCAGGGGTGGAGTTGGTGCCCTTCGCGCCCCTCACGTCCATGGACAGGTCGTCGTTGATGTCGGTGGCCGCGCGGAGCTTGTCCGGCGTCCAGAACGCGATGGCGCTGGCTGCTGAGGTGGTCGCGTCCTTGGAGACGACATCGCTGGGGGCCGCGGCCTCGGCCGCGGTCGCGCTGATCAGACCCGCGGCCATTCCGATGGCCGCGACGCCGACCGTGAGGCGCCTTGCTCGGGAAAACATGGAGCTCCTTCCGGTTCTCGGCGGCCCAGAGCGGGGAACGGTGCCCCGGTGGGCCAGGAAAACGTTGAGGACGCTACTGAATGGCGCAAGGCGTGAACCAGGAAACGACGCGAAAAAGTCTGGGACGGTTCCATTCCGTTATTGAAATAACCAATTCGCATGTATTCAAGAATGGTATTTCCGCAGGTGGCCGACGGTGTCGAATATCGCTGGCAACACCATTAACAAATGTCCCAGCCTTTACATACCGAACATTGCTCTGGTTATATCGGCGTTATGGATCCACGCACCCCCTGCCTCGTCGGAGCCGCCCAGCTCACCGTTCGCGACCAACCGGGACCCGAGCCGCTGCTGCTGTGGGAGACGGTCGCGCGGCAGGCGCTGGCCGAGGCGCGGCTGGGCGGCGCCCGCCTCGACTCCGTCCAGATCGTCTACACCGACTCGTGGCAGTACGACGACCCCGTGGCGCGCCTGGCCGAGCGGCTCGGCGCCGCTCCGCGGCACAGGGCCTACTCCAGGGTCGGCGGTACGGCGCCGCACCTGCTCATCGGCGAGGCGGCAGGCAGGATCGCCGCGGGGGAGATGGACGCGGCGCTGGTCGTGGGCGCTGAGGCGCTGGCAACCAGGCGCGCCTACCGCAAGGCGGGCGAGCACGTGACGTGGAGCCATCCCGCCGATCCCAAGCCGCCCTACGGGTGGGAGAGGGGGCCGCACCAGGCCGAGCTGGCGCACGAGCTCTTCCTGCCCGTGCACACCTACGCGATCATGGAGACCGCCCGGCGCGAGGGAATCGCCGAGGAGCGGGCCTCACGCGGTGAGCTGTTCGCCCCGTTCACCGAGGTCGCCGCGGTCAACCCGCACGCCTGGCACCGTGCCGTGCTGTCATCCGACGAGCTCGTGACGCCGGGGCCCGGCAACCGCTTCGTCGGCTGGCCGTACACGAAGAAGACCGTCGCGGTCATGGAGGTGGATCAGGCGGCGGCGCTCGTGCTGGTCGGCACCGGGCTGGCCGACCGGCTCGGCGTGCCCCGCGACCAGCGGACCTACCTGAGAGGGTGGGCGTACGCGGAGGACACGTGGGAGGTGGCGGCCAGGCCCTCGCTCGGCTCCTCGGTCGCGCTCGGCGCGGCGGCGGGCGCGGCGTTCTCGCGGGCGGGCCTGTCCCTGGACGACATGGTCGCGCTGGACCTCTACAGCTGCTTCGCCGTCGCGCTGCGGATGGCGTGCGACGCACTCAAGCTGGACCCGCTGGATCGGAGGGGGCTGACGGTCACCGGTGGCCTGCCGTACGCGGGCGGGCCGGCCAGCGGCTACGTCCTGCACTCGACGGCGACGATGGCGGGGGTGCTGAGGGACGGCGGGCACGGCCTGGTCAGCGGGGTGGGCATGCACCTGACCAAGCACGCCTACGCCGTGTGGTCCAGCGTGCCGGGCGGGACGCGCGGCACCGCCGAGCCCGTCCACACCGCGCCGCCGGTCCCGATCGTGCCCGTCCACGAGGGCGCGGCGACGGTCGCCGGGTACACGGTCGCGCACGAGCGCGACGGGTCGCCGTCGAAGGGGCTGCTCGTGGTCGACCTGCCCGAAGGCGGGCGTGCCCACGCGTGGGTACTGCAGGCGGACCTGCTGGCCGACGCCATGGACAGGCAGCTGGTGGGCCAGGCGGTGCGCCTGACGACCGACGGGAAGGTCAACACCGCGGTCTGGTGAACGGATCACGCCCGAGGTCTTGCGTGAAGCGGCGTGAGGTCACCTGAATAAAGGTGTGCGTGACGTCATAGAGGCAGGCACTCCCAGGCGCAGGCGATGGATCGGCATCGTGGTCCTGGCCGCCGTTCTCGCCGTCCCCGCCATCAGCCTGCTGATCAGTAGGAACCCTGGAGAGCAGCAGGCGGGCAGGGCCCCGCAGGCCGCCACGACCGGGCCGGGGACGGGCGACGGACGGGGCGAGGCGACAGGAGGGCAGGCCAGCGTACCCAACATCCTGCGCGCCGGTCCGAGGACGACCGGCGACGAGGAGACCATCGACGTGGTGTTCCCCGACGGGACGAAGGCCCGGGTCCGCTACCCCGCGACGCTCCGGCTCGGCGACAGGGGGTCCAGGCCCTACCAGGGCGCGTGGATCAGCGGGGAGCGGGCGATGTTCCGCAAGCTCTACGCGCCCGTCGGCGGCGTGCCCCGGGGCACCACGTGGATCAGGAGCATGACCGGCGACGTCTCCCTGTGGTCCGGCCGCGACGGGCAGCTGCTGATCTTCGCTTTCGGCAGGTGGCGGATCGCGTTGCAGGACAGCCGCGACGGGCTGACCTTCGAGCAGCGCATGGAGTGGGCCAGGTCGCTCAAGGGCAAGGAGACGCGCGACGGCTATCTCGTGCTGTCGGCCAAGGACCCCGTCCACCTGTCCAAGCCGGGCGACCGGCTCGGCGGCGAGCCCGCGGGCCCCGGCCTGCTGTTCGGCGACGGGCGCAGCGAGCTGGTGTCGCTGGTGCTGACCCGTGACTGCCGGCGCAACAGCGGCATCCCGCCCGAGCTCCGGTGGAACGCCACCTACACCGACGGGGTGTGCAGGGGGGACGTGTTCGTCTCCGCGGCGGGGAAGGAGGCGTTCGTTCGGACGGCGCTGCTGGGGATCAAGGTGAAGCTCACCGAGTAGGGTGCGGCCATGTTCGCCGTTACCGCTACACAGACCGATCCCGACAACCCGCTGGCCGGGCTGACGCTCGGTGAGCATCCAGATCCGAAGGCCCCGGACGGCTGGACCACGGTGTCCGTGAAGGCCGCCGCGCTCAACCACCACGACCTGTGGACGCTCAAGGGCGTCGGCATCCGCCAGGACCGGCTGCCGATCGTGCTCGGCTGCGACGCGGCGGGCGTGGACGAGGAGGGCAACGAGGTCATCGTCCACTCCGTCATCGGCCAGGGCGCCGACGAGACGCTCGACCCCAAGCGGTCGCTGCTGTCGGAGGTCCACGACGGCACGTTCGCGGAGAAGGTGGCGGTGCCGCGCCGCAACCTGGTGCCCAAGCCGTCGGCGCTGAGCTTCGAGGAGGCCGCGTGCCTGCCGACGGCGTGGCTGACCGCTTACCGGATGCTGTTCGACAAGGCAGGGCTCCAGCCCGGCTCGACCGTGCTCGTCCAGGGCGCGGGCGGCGGGGTCGCCACCGCGGTGATCGCGCTCGGCAGGGCGGGCGGGTTCAGGGTGTGGGCCACGTCCCGCTCGGAGGAGAAGCGGCAGAGGGCGCTCGAGCTGGGAGCCGACCAGGTCTTCGAGCCGGGGGCCAGGCTGCCGGAGCGGGTCGACGCCGTGATGGAGACCGTGGGCCAGGCCACGTGGGACCACTCGCTGAAGTCGCTGCGCCCTGGAGGACGGATCGTCGTGTCGGGCGCGACCAGCGGGGCGGTGCCGCCCGCCGACCTGAACAGGGTCTTCTTCCTGCAGCTGTCGGTGGTCGGCTCGACGATGGGCACCCGCGACCAGCTCGGTCGCCTGGCGGTCTTCCTGGAGCAGACCGGCGTACGCCCGCTCATCGACAGGTCGATGCCGATGGCCGAGGCGCGTGAGGGGTTCGCCGCGATGCACGAGGGCGAGTTGTTCGGGAAGGTCGTGTTCACGCTCTGAGATAAGTGACGGGTTACTTCGCCGTCTCCCGGGTGATACAAAGGGAGAGAAGATGTATCACCCGGGAGGTCATGACCCATGGAGCCGTTCCGTCCCGGCACGATTCATTGGGACACCGCAGGCGAATACCGCAACCTCCTCGTGGCGGGCAGCGCGCTCGTCCTCCAGACGATGCACCCCGCCGTGGGCGCGGCCGTGGCCGAGCACTCCACCTACAGGCAGGACCCGTGGGGACGGCTCACCCGCACCCTGACCTCCGTCCAGAAGTGGGTGTACGGCGGCCCCGAAGCCGAGCGCGAGGGACTGCGGCTGCGGGAGATCCACTCCCGGATCAGCGGCACCGACGAGCGGGGCCGCTCCTACCACGCGCTCAACGGCGAGGCCTACGCCTGGGTGCATCTCACGCTGTTCGAGCGCTTCGTCGTGCTCAACCGCTACTTCGGCACGCCGTACTCCAGGGAGAAGGAGCGCCGGCTGTACGCCGAGTCGCGGCAGCTCGGGCGCATCCTGCGGGTGCCGGAACGGGAGGTGCCGCCGACACTGGACGACTTCTGGCCCTACTTCGACCGGATGGTCGCCGAGCGGCTCGAAGCGCATCCGACGGCGCTCGAGGTGCTGGCCACCATGCGCGGCACGCCCGCGCCACCGATGGTGCCCAGGCCGCTGCGCGGGATCTGGCGGCCCGTGGGGATGGGGTCGGGCGAGTTCAACTCCTTCGTCACCGTCGGAACCCTGCCGCCCGCCGTACGGGAGGTGCTCGGGCTCCACTGGTCGCAGAAGGACGAGCGGCGGCTGCGGCGGCTCGGGCGGGCGGTCGCGGCGCTGACGCCTCGCCTGCCCGAGCGGGTCCGCTACATGCCGATCGCCTACCGGGCCAGGCGGGCCGCGCGCGACCGGCGGGAGCTGCTATCCGCGTAGCGAGTCGCGGATCCGCTCCGCGGCCTCGTCGAGTGCCTCTCTGCAGTCCGACAGCGTCTCGCGGGTGAGGCGGCTCTCCGAGGCCTCCTCGCGCACCTTGGCGACGAAGTCGGCCAGCAGCTCGCCGAGCTCGGCGTCGAGCTCCGCCCTGTTGTCGGGCGTGGTGTCGTCGGAGGGGCCGCCGAGGTCACTCCACACCTGGGTCCAGACGCGGCGCCACTCCTTGCTCAGCCGCTCACCCTGGCTCTGCCACTGGGCGGCGTGCTCCATCCACTGGCGCTTCTGCTGCTCCTTGATCCGCAGCACGTCGGCCTTCTGCTGCTCGCGGATGCGGCGGGCCTCGTCGCGGCCGCCTCTCTTGACGTCCTTGGCCATCGCGGTCAGCTCCTCGCGGAGCGTCTTGACCGTCTCGCGGACGTCCTCCTTCACCTCGCGGGCGATGTCGCGGACCGAGTCGGTGATCTCCTGCTCGAGGTCGGCCAGCTCGTCCAGGCGGGAGTTGAGCTCGGCGCGGCCCTTGTCGGTGATCGAGAAGACCTTCTTGCCGTCGACCAGCTCGTGCGTGACCAGGCCCTCCTCCTCCAGCCTGGCCAGTCGCGGGTAGATCGTGCCGGGCGAGGGGGAGTAGACGCCGAGGAAGCGGTCCTGGAGCAGCCTGATCACCTCGTAGCCGTGGCGGGGGCTCTCCTCCAGCAGCTTGAGCAGGTACAGGCGGAGCCTTCCGTGGCCGAACACCGGGCTCATTCCTTCTCCCCCTTGAGCAGCGTGACATCGGCCGAGACGGTGTTGGCCGTGAGAGAGGCCATTCCACCACCCAACCTTCCTGACAGCGACTTGGTCGCTGGACGGCCGCTCGAGCGCAGCTCATCGAAGGCCGAGTCCAGGCGCCCGGTCGTGGAGCGGATCATGACATCGCTCTCCACGTCGTACGGCAGGCGGACAAGGATGTCGCCGGAGACGCTGGTCAACGTGACGTGGCCCGTCGGGCGCAGGGCCAGGTCGGCGGTGATGCGGCCGGAGATCGTGTTGGCACGCAGCCTTCTCGGCGTGCCGCCCGCGACCGCCAGGTCGCCCGACACGCTCTTGAACGCCAGGTCGCCCTCCATCGCCCTGCTCTCGACGTCACCGGAGACGGTCTCGGCGTTGACGTCGCCGCTGACGCCGTCCAGGACGATCTCGCCGGAGACGCTGCGGACGTTGGTGCGGCGCTCGAACCCGGCGACGACGGCCGAGGCGGAGACGACGCCGACGCTGAGCGGGCAGTCCTTGGGAACGGTGATCGTCAGAGTGGTCGCGCGCTTGCCGGACCGCTTGAGCCAGCCGAGCAGGCCGTCCCACGTGAGGTCCTTGTAGGCGACGGTGAGCGTGCCGTCCTCGTCATGGGTGACGATCAGCGGCGAGGAGTCGATCTCGGCGACCTCGAGCGTCGGTGGTCCTTCGCTGGCCAGGACGGCCAGCCGTCCTGCTACCACGCGCACGTTGAGCGCGCGCACGGCGTCGAACGTGAGCTGCTGGGGGCTCTCGATCGTCCACTGTGACATGGTTCCGTCCTTCGTTCCCGACACGTCCGACACAAGACACGATATGTCGCGTTTCGCGAAACATCAAGATGTATCGCGTTTGGCGTGTCGAGAACCAGGCGTCACTCGTCGTCGTCGGACTCGTGGCGCGCCAGCCACGTGGCCAGGCGCTCGATCGGCGTCTCGAAGTCGGGGTTGAGGTCGACGAACTCGCGCAGCCGCTCGCCCAGCCAGAGGATGCTGACCTCCTCCTCGCCGCGACGCTCGACGAGCTCCTCGATCCCCCGGTCGGTGAAGTACATCTCTCTCCTGTTCACTCGGTCGAGGCGGTCTCGCGACCGTGAGGTAACTCTAACGAGCGGCCACGACTGCTCTGCCTGCGCCTCCGCCCGCCATGAACCTTTTGCGCGCGGGCCGGTAAGTACAGGCGTTCGCCCCCATCCCGGACTGAAAGGCACTTTATGCCCCAGCCCGCCGCGACCCTCGAGGTCGCCGACGCCGAGCTGATCCGGCGGTCGTGGCAGGAACCCGAGGCGTTCGCCGCGGTGTTCGACCGCCACGCCCCACGGCTGCACGGATATGCCGTGCGGCGGCTCGGCCCCGACGCGGCCGAGGACGTCGTCTCCGAGACGTTCCTGGCCGCCTTCCAGAACCGCCGCCGGTACGACCCGGAGTACCCCGACGCCACGCCATGGCTGTACGGCATCGCCTCCAACGTGATCGGCAAACGCCGCAGGGAGGAGATCACCCGCTACCGCGCCTACGTACGAGGCGGCGTGGACCCCATGGAGATCGCCGGCGGCCTCGTCGAGGACGGCGTGACGACGCTGACGGTGAACCGGCCGCTGGTCGCTGCGCTGGCCGGGCTGAGGTCAGGCGACCGCGACGTGCTGCTGCTGATCGCGTGGGTGGGACTGAGCTACGAGGAGGTCGCGCGGGCGCTGGACATCCCCGTGGGGACGGTCCGCTCACGGCTCAACAGGGCCAGGAAGAAGGCCCGGCAGGCACTGGAGGACACCGAACGGAAGGACGGCATCGATGGATGAGATGAATGAGATGGACGCGCTGCGCCGCCTGTGGGCGGGCACGCCCGACGGGTCGGCGGCGGACCTCGCCGGCTCCCGCGCCCTCATGGAGCGCGCCTATGTGAAGGACCGGCAGGAGGACCGGCGTGCGCGGGGGCCGCGCCGGATCCTCCGCAGCGCGGTCAGGATGCCTGGCCCCCTGTTCAAGGGCATGGCCGCCGTCACCGTCGCGGCCGCCGTCGTCGTGGCGACCCAGCTCGTCCCCGGTGCGGTGCCCCCCGCGAGCGCCCAGGAACTGCTCGCGAGGGCGGCCGACGCCGCGTCGGAACAGACCGAGCTGAAGCTGAGGCCGGGGCAGTACCTCCATGTCAGGTCGGTGGCCGCACGGCACATGACGGTCGGGCGCAAGGACGGCACCGGCGTCGACCACCTGGCCATCAAGGTCGCCGAGGACACCTGGGAGCCCGCGGAGCCGGGTAAGCCGTGGCTTGTCAGGGAGGAGCCCAAGGGCGTCGCCCCCTATCCGGGCAGCAGACCTGTTCCCTCCGTACCGGGAATGGCGGGCGTCGACGAGAGCGTCTACGAGTCCTCCTGCGACAAGACCCCCGGCGACGAGCTCTCCTACCTGCGGCTCGGCGAGTGGCCCACCGACGTGGCCGCGCTGCGCGCCAGGATCGAGAAGGTCGCCGCGCAGCAGGAAGGGCCAGGACACCTGCGGCTGTGGCTGACGATCAGCGACCTGATCAAGAAGTCGGCCGCCAGGCCCAGCCTGGCCGCGCCCCTGTTCGAGGTGGCGTCGAGCCTGGAGGGCATCACGCTCGTCCCCGACGTCACCGACGCCGCGGGCAGGCCCGGCATGGCCGTCGGCATGGCCGAGGACGAGACCATGCGCTCCGAGCTGGTCTTCGACAAGGAGACCTACCGCTACCTCGGCATCCGCTACGTCGTCACCAAGGACAGGACAGAGAACCCGGGCGGCCGCGCGTACGTCGTGCCCAGGGGCACCGCCACCGGCACCGCCCTGCTCGGGGTCGAGGCGGCCGACGCGATGCCCGAGCCGTCACCTCAGGCTTCCCGACTCCGGATTCCCTGCTAGGTAAGGAAGAACACGCACCATGTTGTTGATCAACGCCCTGCTGGTGGCGGCCGTCGCCGTCACCCCCTCACCCGAGTACGACACCGCCCACGCCAACGCGGTCAAGCTGGAGCAGGCCCAGCTCTCCTGCATGAAGGCGGCGGGCCTGGAGTACCGGCCCGACGACATCGAGAAGGCCACCAGGAGCGACGCCGACCGCAGGGCCCTCAACGGCGACTACGCCGCCATGCGCGCCAAGCGGGCCAAGGAGGGCTTCGGCGTCTGGTCGTGGCACGTCTACCCCGAGAGCCACGAAGGAAGGGACCACCCGAACAACAAGATCGTCCTGGCGCTGCCAGAGAAGGAGCACAAGGCCTACAGGGCCGCCCAGGACAAGTGCTTCGTCGAGTCGGTCAAGACCGTCCTCGGCAAGGACGTCGACTCGTGGGAGGACTACGCCGCACAGCACGACGCCACCTACGACAAGCTGGCCGACACCGAGCTGAACGGCTCGGCGAACCTGGTCAAGCTGGGCAAGTCCTTCGCCACCTGCCTCAAGGTCACCCCCGCCAAGCCGACGGACATGGCCGAGCGAGGGCGCAAGGTCTTCCTCGACGAGCGCACGGAGGTCGCTCGTCAGCAGGGCGTGCGCGCGCCGGCCAACGCCAAGATCATGTTCCCGAGCATGACGCCCGCGCAGGCAAGGCCGTACCTGAAGAAGGAGGTCAAGGCCGCGCTCGAGGACCTGGCCTGCGGTAAGGACTTCTACGCCGCCTACGCGCCCCAGGCGTGGAAGCTCCAGCAGAAGGTCTACGCGGAGTACGGCCTGCCCTTCGCCTGGTAGACCCCCGGCACCCTCCGGGAAGCCGAACGCCCCGGCCTGTCACACAGGCCGGGGCGTTTCGGTGTCACGTCAGCCGAACAGCGCGTGCTGGATCTCCTCCAGCTCCCTGTCGTGAGCGGCGTGGGAGCCGGTCGCGGGGGAGCTGTTGGGCGTGCGGGAGACCCTGCGCAGGCGGCGACCGCCGAACAGGTCGGGGTTCTCCGCCAGCTTCAGCGTGAGGTACGGCCACGGCCCCATGTTGACCGGCTCGTCCTGCGCCCAGACCAGCTCCACGGTGGGGCTGTAGCGGGCGAGCTCGGCGTTGAGCTCGTCCTCGGGGAACGGGTAGAGCCGCTCGATGCGGACGATCGCCGTGTTGTCGGCGGCGGGCGACTTCTCGCGGGCCGCGGCGAGGTCGTAGTAGACCTTGCCGGAGCACAGCACGACCTTGGTGACCTTGCCGGGGTCGACCGTGGTGTCGCCGATGACCGGCTGGAAGGTGCCGGAGGTGAACTCGGCGGCGCTCGAGGTCGCCTTCTTGTGCCGCAGCAGCGACTTGGGCGTGAAGACGACCAGCGGCTTGTGCCTGCCCGACTCGACCTGCCAGCGCAGCAGGTGGAAGTAGTTGGCAGGGGTGGTCGGCTGCACGACGGTCATGTTGTCGAGCGCGCAGACCTGCAGGAAGCGTTCGATGCGGGCCGAGGAGTGATCGGGGCCCTGACCCTCGTAGCCGTGCGGCAGCAGCAGCACGACGCCGGACTTCTGGCCCCACTTCTGCTCACCGGAGGAGATGAACTCGTCGATGATCGTCTGGGCGCCGTTGACGAAGTCGCCGAACTGCGCCTCCCACGCGACGAGCGCGTCCGGCCTGACCACGCTGTAGCCGTACTCGAAGCCCAGCGCCGCGTACTCGCTCAGCAGCGAGTCGTAGACGTAGAACTTCGTCGTGCCCTGGTTGAAGGTCTTGAGCGGCGTGTGGTCCTCGCCGGTGAGCCGGTCGACCAGCACGGCGTGGCGCTGGACGAACGTGCCGCGGCGGGAGTCCTGGCCGACCAGCCGGACGGGGTGACCGTCGATGAGCAGCGAGCCGAAGGCGATGGTCTCGCCCATGGCCCAGTCGATGCTGTCCTGCTCCACCATCTGGCCGCGGCGCTGGATGATCGGCGCCAGACGCGGGTGAGGGGTGAAGCCCTCGGGCAGGTTGAGCTGGGTGTCGACCACGCGCTTCAGCGTCTCGTCGGAGATCGCCGTCGGCGTGTCGGCGTGGGACCACTTGACGACCTCGGTGGCGCGCACCTGGAGCTCGCCGGAGTCGGTCGGGTGCTTGGCCGCCTCGCGGACCTCGGTGAAGGCCTGCTCCAGCTTCGCCTGGTAGTCGCGCAGCGCCGACTCGGCCTCCTCGACCGTGATGTCGCCGCGGCCGATCAGCGCCTCGGTGTAGAGCTTCCTGGTCGAACGCTTGGCGTCGATGATGTCGTACATCAGCGGCTGCGTGTAGGCCGGGTTGTCGCCCTCGTTGTGGCCGCGGCGGCGGTAGCAGACCATGTCGATGACGACGTCCTTGCGGAAGGTCTGGCGGTACTCGTAGGCCAGCCTGCCGACGCGGACGACCGCCTCGGGGTCGTCGCCGTTGACGTGGAAGATCGGCGCCTGGATCATCCGCGCCACGTCCGTCGCGTAGACGCTGCTGCGCGAGGAGGCGGGCGAGGTGGTGAAGCCGACCTGGTTGTTGACCACGATGTGCACGGTTCCGCCGGTGCGGTAGCCGCGCAGCTGCGACAGGTTGAGCGTCTCGGCCACCACGCCCTGGCCCGCGAAGGCGGCGTCGCCGTGGACGAGCACGGGCAGGACCGAGAAGCCCTCCTCGCCGCGCTCCAGCAGGTCCTGCTTGGCGCGCACGACGCCTTCGAGGACCGGGTCGACCGCCTCCAGGTGGGAGGGGTTGGCGACCACGGAGGAGACGATGGTCTTGCCGGTCGGCGCGGTGAAGGTGCCGCTGGCGCCCAGGTGGTACTTCACGTCGCCGGAGCCGTGGGCGGTGCGCGGGTCGATGTTGCCCTCGAACTCGCCGAAGATCTGGCCGTAGGACTTGCCCACGATGTTGGCCAGCACGTTGAGGCGGCCGCGGTGGGCCATGCCGATGACGACCTCGTCGAGGTTCTCGCCCGCGGCCTCGCTGATGACCGAGTCGAGCAGCGGGATGAGGGACTCGGCGCCCTCCAGGGAGAAGCGCTTCTGGCCGACGAACTTCGTCTGCAGGAAGGTCTCGAACGCCTCCGCCGTGTTGAGGCGCGCGAGCACGTGGAGCTGCTCCTCGCGGTCGGGCTTGGCGTGGGGCTTCTCCACCCGAGCCTGGATCCAGGCCCGCTCCTCCGGGTTCTGGATGTGCATGTACTCGATGCCGACGGTGCGGCAGTAGGAGTCACGCAGCACGCCGAGGATCTCGCGCAGCTTCATCAGCGGGCGGCCGCCGAAACCGCCGGTGGCGAACTCGCGCTCCAGGTCCCACAGCGTCAGGCCGTGGGACTGGATGTCGAGGTCGGGGTGCTTGCGCTGCTTGTACTCCAGCGGGTCGGTCTCGGCCATGAGGTGGCCGCGAACCCGGTAGGCGTGGATGAGCTCGATCACGCGGGCGGACTTGGCCACGTCGTCGTCGTGGGAGGCCGAGACGTCCCGCGTCCAGCGGACCGGCTCGTACGGGATCCTGAGCGCCTCGAAGATCTCGTCGTAGAAGCCGTCCTCGCCCAGCAGCAGCCGGTGGATCGTGCGCAGGAAGTCGCCCGACTGGGCGCCCTGGATGATCCGGTGGTCGTAGGTGCTGGTGAGCGTCATCACCTTGGAGACGGCCAGGCGCGAGAGCGTGTCGGGCGAGGCGCCCTGATACTCGGCCGGGTACTCCATCGCGCCGACGCCGATGATCGTGCCCTGTCCTGGCATCAGGCGCGGCACCGAGTGGACGGTGCCGATCGTGCCAGGGTTGGTCAGCGAGATCGTGGTGCCGGCGAAGTCGTCGACGCCGAGCTTGCCCGAGCGGGCCTTGCGGACGACGTCCTCGTAGGCCATCCAGAACTGGCGGAAGTCCATGTCCTCGGTGGCCTTGATCGACGGCACGAGGAGCTGGCGCTCGCCGTTGCTCTTCTGGACGTCGATCGCCAGGCCGAAGCCGACGTGTTCGGGCTTGACCAGCGTGGGCTTGCCGTCGACCTCGGCATAGGAGAAGTTCATCTCCGGCATGGTCTTCAGCGCCTTGACGATGGCGTAGCCGATCAGGTGCGTGAAGGAGACCTTGCCGCCGCGACCGCGCGCGAGGTGATTGTTGATCACGATGCGGTTGTCGATGAGCAGCTTGGCGGGAATGGCCCTCACGCTGGTGGCCGTCGGCACGACCAGCGAGGCGTCCATGTTCGCCGCCGTGCGGGCCGCGGCGCCGCGGAGCTTGACCTCTTCGGCGCCGGCGGGCACGGGGGTGGAGACCTTGGGCTTCTCAGTAGCGGTGGTAGTCACGGCGGCCTTAGGAGCAGCGGGGGCGGGCGCGGTCGCTGTGCCGTTCGCCGCCTCCCTGGCCGGGGTTCTGCCCGGTCCATAGTCAGGGTTGTAGTCAGCGAAGAAGTTCCACCAAGCCTTGTCTACAGACTCGGGGTCCTGGAGATACTTCTGGTACAGCTCGTCGACAAGCCATTCGTTCTGCCCAAAGCTTGCCAGCGGGTTTGTCCGCGACGACTCAGACGACACGGCGGAAATCGCCCTCTTCCGCAGATCGGCGTTGATGATAGAGAACCTGTCCAAGGCTACTCGCCTCGACCGGCAGAGTGTGCCCTTGAGGCCACACCACTCCGCCTGATCCTCTCAGGAGAGTCCGAAGTGGTCACGCCTCCCCAGTCATTCCTGGGGGTGCAGCCATTGTTACCATTCGGTATCAACGATCAGGGGGAGTTTTTACCTCCCGCTAACAATGAGCCGGGTTTCGACCCTTATGTCCGGTGTGATGCGAATCAGCAGGTCGGCCAGCTCCTCCCCGGCCTCCTTCAACTCCTCCAGCGAGAGCGGTTCGAGCCGTTCCAGGAGGAAGAGCGCGTCGGTGGTCTCCTCGGTGATCCTGGTGCGCACCACCTGCCGCCAGTTCCAGCGCCTGCAGGTGACGCCGGCGTCGTCGCGCCAGATCACCTCGCCCGCGTCGGGCGTGCCGAGCGCCTCCTCTGAGGGCTCGTCTCCCGCGGCCCGCATCAGGTGCGCCGCGCCCCGGTAGTGGCGCAGGTCCTCGCCGCCGATCGGGAGCACGTGCTTGACGCTGACGGAGTTGTAGGCGTCGACCACGAGGTTGATCTCGGGCAGGGGCAGCCGGCGGGTCAGCGCGTCGACCGAGGGCCTGGTCCGCTGCGGCTTGGCGCCGAAGGCCCGGTAGGCCTCGCGCCACGGGTCGATCTTCTCCTGCCGTACGGCATGCGACGATGCCTCCTCGAGCCACGCGCGCGAGCGGTCGTCCGTGGGACCGTTGCGCAGGCCGTACGCGGTCATGGCCAGAACGGCGAAGTCGGGCCTCAGCTCGAAGATCTCAGGATCAACGCGAACGTCTTCAATCATCTCCCCAGCCTAGAAGGACCCTGGTATGAACCATCTCGTCCTCGACCTGAAGTACCACTGGGCCGTCTTCGGTCTCGCCATCTTCAAGCCCGTGGTGACGCTGAACGGCTACCCGGTCCCTGTCGCGTGGGGGCGGAACGTGATCCCCGTGGCGCCCGGCGCCCATCACCTCCACGTGCACATCCCCGGCATCCTGCCGCCCCAGGTCGGCAAGGCCGACCTCCAGGTGTGGGTGGCGCAGGGCCAGTCGCTTCCCGTGGAGTACCGCGCCCCGGTGTGGTCCTTCTCCCCGGGCGCGCTCGGTCAGGCCCCGCAGCCGTGGAACGGCCTGGTCTACCAGCTGGTGCTGCTGGGCGCGCTGCTCGTTCCGCTGGCGTTCATCCTCGTCCTGCTCGGCGCGGTGCTGGTATCGATCGCAAATTAGTCTTTGCAAAATACTCTTTGCGATTTAGCCTGGGCGGCATGGAAGAGGCGTTCCACATCAGCGATCCGCGCACGCTGAAGGTCGTCGCCCACCCGCTCAGGGTCAGGCTGCTCGGCCTGCTGCGCGCGGAGGGGCCCGCCACGGCCAGCGCGCTGGGGCGGAAGGTGGGAGAGAGCTCAGGCTCGACCAGCTACCACCTGCGCGAGCTGGCCAAGTACGGCTTCATCGAGGAGGACCCCTCGCCCGACGCCAGGGAACGCCGCTGGCGCGCCCGCCACCGCTACACCGAGTGGAACACCGCCGAGCTGTCGGCCACCCCTGAAGGCAGGGAAGCCGTCACGATCATGGCGCTGCGCCAGATCGAGGCGATCGTCCGTTCGATGGAGGAGTTCCAGGCGGACGACTGGCCCGCGGAGTGGATCGAGGCGGCAGGCATGGGCGACGCGCTGGTCAGGCTCACTCCGGAGGGGGTGAAGGAGTACTTCGCGCGCGTCGCGGACCTGCAGCGCGAGCTCGAGGCCAGGTACGGCGACGCCGCCTCCGCCGAGCAGGTCCACCTCGGCACCACGGCCTTTCCCAGGAGGAAGCGATGACTCCCCTGTCCGCGCGCCGCCGGTACATGCTCGTCAGCCTGCTCACCTGGCTGCCGCCCGGCCTGATGATGGCGCCGATGGTGCTGCTCATGACCGAGCGGGGGCTCAGCATCTCCCAGGTCGGTGCGGTCATGGCGGTCTACTCCGCCGTGAGCGTCGCGCTCGAGCTGCCCACGGGCGGGCTGGCCGACGTCGTGGGACGCAGGGTCGTGCTGTCGGCCTCCGCGGCCTTCACGGCAGCGGGGCTGTCGCTGATGGTCGTGGCGGACTCCTTCCTGCTCTTCGCGGTCGGCGCGGTGCTCAAGGGCGCGGCGAGGGCGCTGTCCAGCGGGCCCGCGGAGGCGTGGTACGTCGACACCCTGCACACGCTCGAAGGCCCTGACGCCGACCTCAAGCCGGGGCTGTCCAGGGGGCACGCCATGGAGTCCGTGGCGCTGTGCGGCGGCACGCTCGCCGGTGGCCTCGTGCCGCCGGTCGTGCCGGGAGGGCTGGCCGTACCGCCCGCGATGGGCGCGGGCGCGGCGGTCCTGCTGCTGGTGGTGGCGCTCTTCGCGCTGCCCGAGCCGCCGCACGCGCGGCGCGGGCTCGGCGAGGTCCTGAGGGCCGTGCCCACGACCGTCGTCACGGGGCTGCGCATGGCGCTGCTCGACGTCGTGCTGCGGCGGCTGATGCCGATCGCGGCCGTCTTCGGTGTGGCCCTGGTGGCCGTCGAACTGCTGACCCCGGTACGGCTGGCCGCGCTCACGGGACAGGCGGAGACCGGCGCGACCGCCTACGCCTTCGTCGCCGCGATCGGCTTCGCCGCCAGTGCCCTCGGCAGCGCGCTGGCCCCGAGGATCGCCGTGCTCCTGGGCGGTTCGGTGGGGGGCTCGGGGTCCGGCACGGTGCGCGGCTCGGCGGGCGGCGCGGCGGGCGGCGCGGCGGCCGGAACGGTGGGCGGCTCGGTGCGCGGCGCGGCGGCCGGCATCGTGGTGACGGCGCTGTCGCTGGCCGCGCTCGCCGCCACCGCGGGGCTGACAGGGGCGGCGGGGCTGGTGTCGGCGGGGCTCGCCTACGCGGGCATGTTCACCGGGCTGTCGATCAACGCCCTGCTGCTCTCCGAGCTGACCCACCTGCGCGTCACCGCTGCCGAGCGCGCCACCATGACGTCGGTGTCGTCCATGTCGCTCCAGGCGGGCGCGGGACTGGCCAACCTCGGGCTCGCCTCGCTCGCGCTCGGTCTCGGCACGGCCGGCGCGTGGTGGCCGGCCGCCGCGCTCGTGCTGGCCTCCGCGCTGCTTCTCGTGAGGCTGCCCGCCCTACAGCCATCCGTGCTCGCGAGCCAGCCTGACGGCCTCCGCCCGGTTTGACGTGCCGAGCTTGGTGACCGCCGCCGCCAGGTAGTTGCGGACGGTCCCGTTCGACAGATGCGTACGGCGGGCGATCACCGCCACC
This sequence comes from Nonomuraea sp. bgisy101, assembly GCF_057708945.1. Lineage (NCBI taxonomy): Bacteria > Bacillati > Actinomycetota > Actinomycetes > Streptosporangiales > Streptosporangiaceae > Nonomuraea > Nonomuraea sp. bgisy101. Next base: position 64,322 of record NZ_JBYITD010000031.1, on the reverse strand, counting down.
GGCGTGTCGAACTCCGCCAGCCGCAGCACCTCCAGCTCGCGCGGCGTGAGCGGGCACTCGGGGGCGGTCAGGGCGTCGGCCGCCAGACCGGGATCCACGTACCGGCCGCCACCGTGGACCCGCCTGATCACCTCGGCCAGCGCGCCGCCGGGCGAGCCCTTGGGCAGGAAGCCCTTCGCGCCCGCGTCGAGTGCCCGCTTGAGCAGCGGCGGCCTGCCGTGCCCTGTGAGGATCACCACTCCACACGAGGGCAGCGCGGTGGCCAGCTCGGCGCTGACCTCGAGCCCGCCGAGCGCGGGCATCTCCAGGTCGACCACGGCCACGTCGGGGCGGTGCGACAGCGCGAGGTCGACGGCGGACCTGCCGTCCGCGGCCTGGGCGACGACCTCGAGGTCGGGTTCGAGCCCCAGCAGCGCGGCCAGGGCCGTCCTGATCAGCTCCTCGTCGTCGGCGAGCAGCACCTTGATCACAGCGTCACCTCCAGCGTGAACACGTCGCCCTCGGCCCGCGCGCGCAGCGTGCCGCCCGCCTCCGCGAGCCGGTCGCGCAGTCCGCGCAGGCCCGAGCTGTGGCGGTCGGGTGTGGAGGGCCCTGCCCCGTCGTTCGTCGCGCCGTCGTTCGTCACGGTCATGCGCACCCTGCCGGCCTCCCGCGCCATCTCGATCGTGCACCAGGCGGCCTTGCTGTGCCGAAGGACGTTCGTCGACGCCTCGCGCAGCACGACGGCGAGGTGGGCGGCGCTCTCCCGCGGCAGCTCGCCCGCCGTACCGTCGACCGTGCAGCGCACGCCGGAGGAGCGCAGCACCTGGGCGACGGCGGCGAGCTGGGCGGGCAGATCCACCTCGCGGTAGCCGTGGACGGCCGCGCGCAGGTCGGTGAGCGCGGTGGCGGCCAGACGGCGCAGGTCCGCGGCCTCCCGCGCGGCCCGCTCGGGGGAGAGCGTGATCAGCCGCTCGGCCAGCTCGGCCTTGAGCGCGATCACCGACAGGTCGTGACCGAGCAGGTCGTGCACGTCGCGCGCGAACCGCAGCCGTTCCTCCGCGGCGGCGAGCCTGGCCTGGGCGGCCCTGCCCTCGTGCGCTTCGAGCAGCAGGTTCCAGAGCCACACGTGCAGGCCGCTGACCGCGAGCGTGGAAAGGCCGAGCAGGAGCGTGATCACGACGTACAGGCGGACCTGGTCGCCCACCCACAGCGCCACGCCCGCGGAGGTGGCCGTGGCGGCCGCCATGATCGCCAGGGTCGCCCATCGCCGGGTCGTCACCAGCGGCGCCGTGGCCAGCACCGCGCCGCCGATCCACGCCCATGTCTCCCACGCCGGCGCGGCCAGGGGGCCGGCCAGGGGGATGGAGGCCACGGTCGCCGCGGCGAAGAGCAGGCGCTGGACGCGCCCGCGCACGGAGGGGGTGATGGCCGCGTAGAAGAGGGCCGCCTGCGCGGCGGTGAACAGCGTGACGCCGAGCCCGCCGAGGGCCGCGCGCAGGGGGTCGGGCTCGCGTAACACGCCGATGCCGGGCATGACGAGGCTCGCCATCACAGTCATGCCCAGTGTCGCCAAGGTCGCGATCCTGGCCCAGCGCAGCACGCGCGCCATTCTAGGCCGCGACTCCAGGCGGGCCGCGCCGCCGCTTCACCCCTGGGCCACCAAAACCGAACATGGTTCTGGAACAATGGTGAAATGTCGAAGTTTGTGGTGACGGCGGCGAACGAGGCTCAACGGGCCGCCTGGCTGGACGGAACGCTCCCCGCGGTCGAGAGGGTACGGCCCGGCCTGTGGTCGATCCCGGTGCCGATCCCGGTCAATCCGTTGCGCTACGTCCTGGTCTACGCCCTCGAACTGCCGGACGGCGTGGCGATCATCGACGCGGGCTGGAACACCGACGAGGCCTACGACGCGCTGGCCGCGGGCCTCGCCACGGCCGGCTACGCGATCACCGACGTCAAGGCCGTGCTCGTCACCCACATCCACCCCGACCACTACGGCCTGGCCGGACGCGTCCGCGAGGCGTCGGGCGCGTGGATCGCGCTCCACCCCGCCGACGCGAGCCTGCTGAGCGACCGCTACGACGACGAGTACGTCGAGTCGCTGGTGGAGAGGGAGAAGGCGCTCCTGGTCAGGTCGGGTGTGCCGGCGCAGACGCTGGGCGAGCTGGCGGGGGCGTCCATGATGATCAGACACATGGTCACGATGGCGCGCCCCGACCGGCTGGTCGAGGACGGCGACCGGCTCGACCTGCCCGGCTGGGACCTGCGGGCGGTGTGGACGCCGGGACACTCGCCGGGGCATCTGTGCTTCGTCTCCGACGGGCGCAAGGTGCTGTTCTCCGGCGACCACGTGCTCGCCAGGATCACTCCGATCGTGGCCGTGCACCCGCAGTCGGGGCCGAACCCGCTGGCCGACTATCTCGACGCGCTGCTCGCCGTACGCAAGCTCGATGTGGAGGAGGTGCTGCCCGCGCACGAGTACCGCTTCATGGAGCTGGCCGAGCGGGTGGACTACGTGATCGGGCATCACGAGGAGCGGCTGGCGGAGATCGCGGCCGTGGTGGCCGCTCACGACGGCATCACCTGCTGGGACATCGCGACCAGGCTGACCTGGTCGCGGCCGTGGGAGACGATCCAGCCGTTCATGCGCAGGGCCGCCAACAACGAGACGCTCGCTCACCTGGCCTGGCTGGAGGCCAGGGGGCGTGTCGTGTGCGTCCAGGGCGAGCCGGACGTCTGGCATTCTATGTAAATCAAGTAGGAAAAATTGACTTACCCCCTCTGGATGCGTAGCGTCGGTCGCGAAGGCTGAGCAGTGGCCAGAGGAGAGCGATGAGCATCGTCACCGTCGTCGGCAACCCGCGAGCGGGATCCAGGACCCATGGCGCCGCGGTGGCGGCCACCGACGCCATCGCCGCCAGACTCGGCCACGAAGGGGAGCGGGACGTGGTCGACCTGTCGGCCCTGGCCACCCACCTCCTCGACCCTGGCGCGCACGCCGGCCTGGAGGTGGCGCTCGACCTGGTGCGGGGCGCGTCGGTGATCGTGGTGGCCAGCCCCACCTACAAGGCCACCTACACGGGGCTGCTCAAGGCCTTCCTCGACCGGCTGCCGCCGAGGGGGCTGGCGGGCAGGACGGCACTGCCGGTGCTGGTCATGGGCGACCCCAGGCACGCCCTCGCCGTCGAGGCCCACTTCCGCCCGCTGCTGGTGGAGCTCGGGGCCGTCGTGCCCACCCCGGGGCTCGCGCTGCTCGAGTCGGACCTGCCGGGCGACGAGGTGCTCGCGGCGTGGGCCGACCTGGTCGCGCCGCAGATCCGGCTGAAGGAGAGCGCTCTGAGCTGACCGCCGGCGACGGCCCTGCGGGCTGGTGAACGGCCCGCTGGGCGGACGCCGATCGACGGCCGGACTGTTCGGCTGAGGGAGGGCACGCTGAGCGGAGGCCGATCGACGGCCAGGCGGTCGGCTGGGGGAGGGTGCTCAGCGGGCCGCCGGTGACGGCCGGTGGCGGGTGACGGTGTGGCGGCCGGTCGGAACCGGCAGGTCGAGCATGGTGCGGATCCCGGGCGGTGCCGCGCACACGGCGGGCACGTTGTTGACGGCCCTGGCCGCGGCCGCGGCGAGCCCGTGGGAGACCTCGTCCACGGTCACCGTCATCTGCGGCACCCCCTCGATGTGGATGGCGAACCCGGGCTCGGGCCAACGGCGCACCTTGGTCGCGTCGGCCTTGTAGACGCATTCGATGGTCATGAAGGGCCGCCCGCGTACCAGCCCGGAGAAGACCCAGCGCGACGCGCACACCGTGCCCTCGCGGACCAGCCCGGCCGCGATCTCGAACTCCTCGGTCGCCAGCTCGAACTCGTCGCTCTCCTCCACCTCGTCGAGCCGCACGTCGAGCGCGTCGGCCACCAGCTGCACGCTCTCCGCGAAGAGCGAGCGCTGGAAGGCCCGGTACGGCCGGACGGCGGCGGTGTAGTCCTTGGCCGAGCGGGTGAATCCGACCAGGTCCACCACGATCTGCCGGGAGGGGTGTCCGCGGAAGTCCGAGGACTCGCGCACGTAGATGTGATCGACCCTGCTGGAGAGCCCGGTCAGGGCCAGCGGCAGGAAGTCGCTCATGAAGCCGGGGTTGATCCCGGTGCCGTGGAGCGAGGTGCCGCCCTTCTTGCAGGCCTGCTCGATGCGTTCGACGACGCCGGGGCCGTAGGAGCGCGGGTAGACGAACCCGGTGGTGGTGATCACGTTCTTGCCCGAGGCGAGCAGCGCGCAGATCGTCTCGATGTCCGAGGTGTGGTCGCGGCCGAAGTAGGAGGCGGGCAGCGGCATGTGCAGGACGCAGTCGGCGTCGAGCGCCATGATGCGCTCGACGTCGTCGGTGCACCTGACGCCCGTCTCCGGCATGCGCACCAGCTCGCCCGCGTCCATGCCGACCTTGTCGGGGTCGTAGACGAGAACACCCGCGAGCTCGAACTCCGGTCTGGTGAGCACGCTGCGCAGGGCGCAGCGTCCGACGGCGCCAGTGGCCCATTGGATCACGCGGAGGGGCGGCTGTGCGGGCATGCAAGGCCTCCAGCCCGGATGGTGGGCGGGGCCGTAACAGGGAGGGGTGTCGTCTTTGACCGCCGCCCTAGCGGGGTGAAGAACTCTAGCAGAAATCCGCATGACTGATCACTGTCCGCAACAGCTCCATCGAGATATTGTGCCCTTACTAGAATGTTGTTCTCCTACGGTGGAGGGTTCGCATGCTCCGGTTCGACGGCAAGGTCGCGATCATCACGGGCGCCGGGCACGGTCTCGGTCGCTCGCACGCGCTCCTCCTGGCCGAACGAGGCGCGCGGGTCGTGGTCAACGACCTCGGCGGCGCGCTCGACGGCACCGGCGCCTCGACGGGCCCGGCGGCGGAGGTCGTGGAGACGATCAGGAAGAACGGCGGAGAGGCCGTCGCCAACACCGACAACGTCGCCACCCCTGAGGGCGCCAAGGCGATCGTCCAGTCCGCCGTCGACGCGTTCGGCCGGGTCGACATCGTCGTCAACAACGCGGGCATCCTGCGCGACAAGTCGTTCGGGAAGATGACGGTCGAGGAGTTCGACGCGGTGCTCGCCGTCCACGTGCGCGGCTCCTACCTGGTCAGCCAGGCCACCTACCCCTACCTCAAGGAGCAGGGTTACGGGCGCATCGTCAACACCTCCTCGCCCGCGGGCCTGTTCGGCAACTTCGGCCAGGCCAACTACTCCACGGCCAAGATGGGCCTGGTCGGGCTGACCAAGACGCTGGCGATCGAGGGCGCGCGCAGCGGCATCAAGGCCAACGCGATCGCGCCCATCGCGTGGACGCGGATGACGGAGGCGCTGCTGCCGGCCGAGTTCGAGGCGAAGTTCACCGCGGAGCGGGTCAGCGCGCTCGTGGCCTTCCTCGCGCACGAGTCGTGCGAGGCGTCGGGCGAGGTGTTCAGCGTCGGCGGAGGGAAGGTGGCGCGGGTGTTCGTCGCCGAGGGGCCGGGGTGGAAGACCGACGACCTGTCGCCCGAGGCGATCGCCGACAACTGGGACTCGATCATGGTCGAGCAGCCCTACGTGCTGTCGGCGGCCGACTCGATGAAGGCGATGCTCTAGCGGCACGCGGACGCGCAGGGGGCCACCTCGTCGGAGGTGGTCCCTTTTTTGACGACTGGGCCCGGTGCCGCTCGGGGAGATCGGTGACGGAAAGCCGCAGGTTACGCCGATAGAGATCCAACTTTGTTCGATCCTCAGCGGAAGAGGTGCGGATCTCCGTCGAATTACAGGCTCTTGATCCCTTGCTTTCGTCATAAGTGCCCTCTTATCGTCGCGGCATGACGGGTGACGTCCCCGGCACGCCGGGCGATGTTCTGACGCTGATCGGCAGCGGCTCGGCCACCACGCGGTCGGACCTCGCCAGGATCACGGGCCTGGCCAGGTCCACGATCTCCCAGCGGGTCGACGCGCTCATCGAGCGCGGGCTGGTCGAGGAGGCGCACGCGGGCGACTCCACGGGCGGCAGGCCGCCGCGCCAGTTGCGTCTGCACACCGAGGACCACGCTGTCGCCGGCGTCGACCTCGGCGCGACCCACTGCAGGATCGCGTTGATGGACCTCACGGGGCAGGTGATCGCCGAGGCGGAGGATCCCATCCGCGTCGCCGAAGGGCCCGTGACCGTGCTCGACCACGTGGACCGCAGGGTCCGCGAGCTCCTCGACCGCGCGGGCCGCCCGTATGCGGCGCTCAGGGCGATGGGGGTCGGCGTGCCTGGCCCGGTCGAGTTCGCGACGGGCAGGCCGAACAATCCACCGATCATGCCGGGCTGGAACGGCTACCCGATCCCCGACCACTTCGCCACCATGAGCCTGGTCGACAACGACGTCAACGTGATGGCGCTGGGGGAGCACCGCAACGCCTTTCCCATGGTCAGGCACCTGCTGTTCGTCAAGGTCGGCACCGGCATCGGGTGCGGCATCGTGGCCGACGGCGGGCTGCACAGGGGCGCGCAGGGCTCGGCGGGGGACATCGGGCACATCAGGGTGAGCGGCCACGACGACGTGACCTGCCACTGCGGCAACAGCGCGTGCCTCGAGGCGGTCGCGGGCGGTCACGCGCTCGCGCGCAGGCTCACCGAGCTCGGCCTCGCCGCCGAGACGGGCTCCGACGTCGTCGCGCTCGTCCAGAAGGGCAGTACCCCGGCCCTCCGCCTGGTCAGGGAGGCGGGCAGGGTCATCGGCGAGGTGCTCGCGGGGCTCGTCAACTTCTTCAACCCCGAGGTCATCGTCATCGGCGGCGTGCTTGCCAGGGTGCACGAGCACCTGATGGCGGGCATCCGCGAGACCGTCTACCAGCGCTCGCTCCCTCTGGCCACCCACGAGCTGGTCATCGTGCCCAGCCGTACGGGAGTCGACGCGGCCGCGCTCGGCGCGGGGACGCTGGCCATCGAGCACTACCTGGCTCCCGACAACATCAACAGGATCGTCACATGTTGATCATGAGAGGCATCGTCAAGCAGTTCCCCGGCGTGCGGGCGCTGGACGGAGTGGACCTCGACGTGCGGGCCGGCGAGGTGCACTGCCTGCTCGGCCAGAACGGCGCGGGCAAGTCCACGCTCATCAAGGTGCTCGCCGGCGTTCACCGGCCCGACGCGGGAACCATCGAACTCAACGGCACGACCATCGCGCCGAGCAACCCCGTCGACGCCATCAGGCTCGGCGTGGCCACCATGTACCAGGAGCTCGACCTCGTCGACGGGCTCAGCGTGGCCGAGAACATCATGCTCGGCCACGAGCCCACCCGCCTCGGATTCACCCGCAGGAAGGCGCTCAGGAGCACCGCCACCGAGATCCTCACCAGGCTCGGCCATGGCGAGATCAGGCCGTCGAAGGAGGTCGGCAGGCTCTCCCCGGCCGCCAAGCAGGTGATCTCGATGGCTCGCGCGCTCTCCCACGACGCCCGCGTGATCGTCATGGACGAGCCGTCGGCCGCCCTCGCCCACGACGAGGTCGCCAACCTGTTCCGCATCATCAGGGAGCTCACCGCGCAGGGCGTCGCCGTCGTCTACATCTCCCACCGCCTGGAGGAGATCAGGGAGATCGGCGACAGGGTCACCGTGCTCAAGGACGGCAGGACGGTCGCGGTGGGCCTGCCCGCTGGCGACACGCCGACCTCCCAGGTCGTCTCGCTCATGACCGGCCGCAACGTGGAGTACGTCTTCCCTCCGCGCTCGGGCGCCGCCCCAGGCGCCGACGTCCTGCGCGTGGAGAACCTCAGCGCTCCGGGCGTCTTCGCCGACGTCTCCTTCTCGGTGCGGGCCGGCGAGATCGTCGGCCTGGCGGGCCTGGTCGGCTCGGGCCGCTCGGAGATCCTCGAGGCCGTGTACGGCGCGCGGCCCGCCACGGGCCGGGTCCTGCTGGACGGCAGGCCCGTGTCCAGGTCCACCGCGCGTGCCGTACGGCAGGGCATGGGCCTGGCCCCTGAGGAACGCAAGGCGCAGGCGCTGCTGCTCGACCAGACGGTGACGGCCAACATCACGCTCGGCAGCCTCGACCGCTACGCCAGGTTCGGCTGGCTGGACAGGGCGCGAGAGGACGCCGAGGCCAGGCGTCTGGTGCAGACGCTCGACATCAGGCCCGCCGACCCGCAGCGGCCGATCAAGACGCTGTCGGGCGGCAACCAGCAGAAGGCGGTGCTGGCCCGCTGGCTGCTCAACGACCGCAAGCTGCTCCTCCTCGACGAGCCGACCCGAGGGGTGGACGTGGGTGCGAGGGCCGAGCTGTACGCGGTGATCAGAAAGCTGGCCGACGACGGCATAGGAGTCCTGCTGGTCTCGAGCGAGGTGCCGGAGGTGCTGGGGCTGGCCGACCGGGTGCTGGTGGTCCGCGAGGGCCGCGTCATCCACTCGGCCTCCGCCCAGGAACTCGACGAGCACACGGTGCTGGACATGATCATGGAAGGTAGTGCGGCGTGAAGACCGATGGTGCTCCCGCGACCGCGGGCGTGGGCGGCGGCGTGTTCGCCAGGTTCGGCGAGGTGCGACATCTCGGGCTGGTGGCGGCGCTGGTGCTGCTGGCCGTCGTGGGCCTGGTGACCGTACCGGACAACTTCGCCACCACCTCCAACCTCGTCAGCATCCTCTCGCTGGCCGCCACCATCGGCGTCATCACCGTCGGCATGACCTTCGTGATCATCGGCGGTGGCATCGACCTGTCCGTCGGCGCGGTCATGGCGCTGGCCTCGGTATGGGCGACCACGCTCGCCACCCAGTCCTACGGCCCGTTCGTCATGGGCCTGTGCGCCGTCCTCGTCGGCACCGGCGCGGGCCTCGTCAACGGCCTGCTCATCGCCTACGGGCGGATGGTGCCGTTCATCGCCACGCTGGCCATGCTCGTGGCCGCCCGCGGCCTGGCCCAGCGGATGTCGGACCGCAAGACGCAGCTCATCCAGCAGGGCAACGAGGCGGTGGTGGCGCTGTCGACCACCAGGGTGCTCGGCGTCCCGCTGCTCGTCTACATCTTCGCGCTGGTGGTCGCGGTCGGCTGGATCGTGCTGAACCGCACGACCTTCGGCCGCCGTACCTACGCCGTCGGCGGCAATCCCGAGGCCGCGCGGCTGGCCGGAATCGACGTGCGGCGGCACACGATGCTGCTGTACGCGCTGTCGGGATTCTGCTGCGGGATCGCCGCCATCCTGATCATGGCGAGGACCACCACGGGCTCCTCCACCCATGGAGACCTCTACGAACTGGACGCGATCGCCGCGGTCATCATCGGCGGCACGCTGCTCACCGGGGGACGGGGCACGATCATCGGCTCCATCCTCGGCCTGCTGATCTTCACGTTGATCACCAACCTGTTCATCCTCAACGGGCTCAACACCAGCGACCAGCTGATCGCCAAGGGCCTGATCATCGTCATCGCCGTCCTTCTCCAGCGGCGAAACCTCAAGGAGAGAGCACCATGACCGAGAAAGTCGCGCGCAGAGGTTTCCTCGTTGGCGGGGCCGTCCTGCTGGCCACCGGATGCACCAGCAACCAGCCCGCGGCCCAGCCGTCCGCCCAGAGCGCCGCACCCGCGCCCGCGCCCGCCGCCGGCGGCAACGACCAGCCGGGCACGAAGGTCGTCATCGGATTCTCCGCGCCCGCCGCCGACCACGGGTGGATCGCCGCCATCGCCAAGAACGCCGAGGCCGCCGCCAAGCAGTACTCCGACGTCGAGTTCAAGGCCGTCGAGCCGACCAACGACATCAACGCGCAGATCTCCGCCGTCGAATCGCTGATCGCGGCCAAGGTGAACGCCCTCGTCATCCTGCCCAACGACGGCCAGCAGCTGAACCAGATCGCGCTCCAGGCCACCGCCGCGGGCATCCCCGTGGTCAACCTCGACCGCGTCTTCCCCGACAAGCTCGCCTACCGCACCTGGATCGGCGGCGACAACTACGGCATGGGCGTCGCCGCGGGCCACTACGTCGGCAAGAAGCTGAAGGACAAGGGCGTGACCAACCCGGTGATCGTCGAGATCCAGGGCATCGCCACGCTCCCGCTGACGCAGGACCGCACCAAGGGCTTCGCCGACGCGCTCAAGACGTACGGCTTCAGCGTCACCGCCAAGCAGGACGCCCAGTTCACGGTCGAGACGGGCAACAAGGTCGCGGCCAACCTGCTCCAGGCGCACAAGAAGATCGACGCGATGTGGAACCACGACGACGACCAGGGCGTGGGCGTCCTCGCGGCGATCAAGGAGGCGGGACGCAACGAGTTCTTCATGGTGGGCGGCGCCGGCTCGGCCAACGCCATGCGGGAGATCCAGTCGGGCGACTCGGTGCTGGAGGCGACCGTCACCTACAGCCCCACCATGGCATCGTCGGCTATCAAGCTCGCGAGGTTGATAGCCCAGGGAAAGGGCATGAGCGACCTCGTGGAGAACCAGGTTCCGCAGTCGATCACGCTCGCTTCGGAGACCATCACGAAGGAGAACGTGCAGAAGTACCTACCTCTGGGGTTTGAATCCTGATGACTCGAACGACCATCGGCGTCGGCATGGTGGGGTACGCGTTCATGGGGCGCGTCCACTCCCAGGCCTGGCGCAACGTGGCGGCCTTCTTCGACCTGCCGGTGACGCCCGTCATGGCGGCCCTGTCCGGCAGGTCGCTCGAAGCCGCCACCGACGCCGCGGCCCGGATGGGCTGGGCCGCGGTCGAGACCGACTGGAGGGAACTGGTCAACCGCGACGACGTGCAGATCGTCGACATCTGCACGCCCGGCGACTCCCACGCCGAGATCGCCGTGGCGGCGCTCCAGGCCGGCAAGCACGTCATCTGCGAGAAGCCGCTCGCGAACACCGTCGAGGAGGCGCAGACCATGGTGGCGGCCGCCGCCGCCTCGCCGGGCAGGTCGATGGTCGCCTTCAACTACCGGCGCGTGCCCGCCATCGCGCTGGCGCAGCGGATGGTCGCCGCGGGTGAGCTCGGGCAGATCAGGCACGTCAGGGCGCAGTACCTGCAGGACTGGATCGTCGATCCCGACTTCCCTCTGGTGTGGCGGCTGCAGAAGGACAAGGCGGGGTCGGGGGCGCTCGGCGACATCGGAGCGCACATCATCGACACCGCCCAGTTCGTCACGGGGCAGACGATCGTGGGCGTCTCGGCGCTCACCGAGACCTTCGTCAGGGAACGGCCGCTGGCGTCGGCCTCCTCGGGGCTGGGCGGCAGCGGTACCTCCGAGAAGGGGAGCGTCACCGTCGACGACGCGGCGCTGTTCATCGGGCGGATGTCGGAGGGGGCGCTGGCCTCCTTCGAGGCGACCAGGTTCGCCACGGGGCGCAAGAACGCCCTGCGCCTGGAGGTCAACGGGTCGCTGGGCAGCCTCGCCTTCGACTTCGAGGCCATGAACGAGCTGTGGGTGTCCTCCGGCGACACGGGCTTCAGACGCGTCCTCGTCACCGAGCCCGACCACCCCTACGTGGGCGCGTGGTGGCCGCCGGGACACGGTCTCGGCTACGAGCACACGTTCACGCACGAGATCAAGGACTTCCTCGAGGCGGTCGGCAACGGGACGGACCCATCGCCTTCGTTCGCCGACGGGCTGAGGGTGCAGCGGGTGCTGGCGGCCGTCGAGCAGAGCGCGGCCGAGGGTTGCTACAAGGAGATCGCATGACGAGACCAGTCACGTTGTTCACGGGACAGTGGGCCGACCTGCCGTTCGACGAGGTGTGCAGGCTGGCCGCCGAATGGGGCTACGACGGCCTGGAGATCGCCTGCTGGGGCGACCACTTCGACGTCAGCCAGGCCGTCGCCGACCCGGCCTACATCGCCGCCAAGCGGGCCCAGCTCGACAAGCACGGTCTCAAGGTGTGGGCGATCTCCAACCATCTGGCGGGACAGGCGGTCTGCGACCACCCCATCGACGCCCGCCACCAGGCGATCCTGCCCGCGCGCATCTGGGGCTCGGGAGACCCCGAGTTGGTACGGCAGGCCGCGGCCGAGGAGCTCAAGAACACCGCGCGTGCCGCCGCGCTGCTCGGCGTCGACACCGTCGTCGGGTTCACCGGGTCGTCCATCTGGCACACGGTCGCGATGTTCCCGCCGGTCCCGCCGTCGATGATCGAGGCCGGCTACCACGACTTCGCCGACAGGTGGAACCCGATCCTCGACGTGTTCGACGAGGTGGGCGTGCGGTTCGCGCACGAGGTGCACCCGTCGGAGATCGCCTACGACTACGTGACGACCCAGCGGACCCTGGAGGCGATCGGGAACAGGCCCGCCTTCGGCCTCAACTGGGACCCCTCCCACATGGTGTGGCAGGACCTCGACCCCGTCGGCTTCATCCTCGACTTCGCCGACCGGATCTACCACGTCGACTGCAAGGACACCAAGGTGCGCGTCGGCGACGGGCGCAGGGGCCGGCTGTCGTCGCACCTGCCGTGGGCCGACCTGCGGCGCGGCTGGGACTTCGTCTCGACAGGGCGGGGCGACGTGCCGTGGGAGGACTGCTTCAGGGCGCTGAACTCGATCGGGTACGCCGGCCCCATCTCGATCGAGTGGGAGGACGCGGGCATGGACCGGCTGGACGGGGCGCCCGAGGCGCTGGCCTACATCAGGAAGCTGAACGCGATCACTCCGCCGACGGCGGCGTTCGACGCGGCCTTCGCCTCGGAGTAGGCGGGCGGGCGGGTCTCCGCCCCCTCGGCGGCCCGCCCCCTCCCACGTTGACCCCGGCCGCGAGGTCAGGATCGTGCGCGGTGGGCGCCAGGGGTGTGGCCGAAGGCGCGGCGGAAGACGTCGATGAAGGCGCTGCTGGAGGCCCAGCCGCACTGGTGGGCGACGACCGTGACAGGGGTGCCCTCGGCCAGCAGGCGCAGGGCGTGGTGCAGGCGCAGCTGGGTGCGCCACTGCGGGAAGCTCATGCCGAGTTCGGCCTTGCACAGCCGGGTCAGCGTGCGGTCGCTGACGCCCACCTCGGCGCCGAGCCGCGCCAGGGTCCTGTTGTCGGCCGGGTTGTCACGAAGGATGGCGCACACCGCGACCAGCCGCGGGTCCTTGGCGGCCGGCACGTTGACCGGCGCCTGGGCGGAGTGGCGGAGCTGGTCGAGCAGGACGGCCCGCAGGCGGCGGCGCTCGGCGGTGCGTTCGGCGGGCTGCCTGGTGTAAGCGATGATCAGCTCGCGCAGCAGCGGGCCGACGCCGATGACCGCGGGCTGGTCCAGGCGCAGCGGGTTGTCCTTCACCGGCAGGCCCAGCAGGTAGAGGTCGGTGTCGCCGTAGGCGCGATGCTCGTGGACCGTACCGGCCGGAATCCAGATCGCCCGGGTGGCGGGAGCGATCCAACTGCCCGCGTCCGTGGTGACCGACAGCACGCCGCGACCGGCGTAGACGATCTGGTTCTCGTCGTGCCAGTGGGCGTCGACTCCGGTGCCGGCGGGCAGAGGGAGGAGGCCTGTCGTGGCACGCGGAGTATGGCGGATTCCCGACATTGTTTGTGATTCTATCGAAATCAGCGTGATCCCATCGGGCATCCGTCGGCCGCGGGTGGGGGCGAGGGGCCCTCACCCGCGGCCGGCGGACGGCCTAGTCGAACAGGACGATCTGGCGAAGTGCCTCTCCGTTGCGGAGAGCCGTGACCGCGTCGTTCAGGTCCGTCAGCTTGATCCGGGCGCTGATCATCGAGTCCAGGTCGAGCTGGCCCGACTTGTACAGCTCGGCGAAGTAGGGGAAGTCGTGCCTGACGTCCGCCTCGCCGTACAGGGAGGAGAGCAGGTTCTTGCCTTCGAACAGCAGGCTGAACGCCGAGATCTGCACCATGTCGTCCATGGCGCCCGCCCCGACCACGATGACGTCGCCGCCCTGGCGGGTGAGCTGCCACGCGCTCTGGATGGTGGCGGACTTGCCGACCACCTCGAAGCCGTAGTCGAACCCCTGCCCGCCGGTGAGCTCCTGGAGCGCGCCAGGCAGGTCGTCGGGGGTGACGGCGTGGGTGGCGCCGACCTTCAGCGCGAGTTCGTGCTTCGACGTGAGCGGGTCGACGGCGAGGATGGTGCGCGCACCCGAGATGCGGGCGCCCTGGATGACGGAGAGGCCGACGCCGCCGCAGCCGATGACGGCGACGGTGGAGCCTGGCCGGACGCGGGCGGTGTTGATGGCCGCGCCGACGCCGGTGGTGATGCCGCAGCCGATGAGCGCGGCGGCCTCCCACGGGACGCCGGGGTCGACCTTGATGGCGCCCTCCCACGGGATGACGATCTCCTCGGCCCACGTGCCGCAGCCCGCCATGCCGTACACCATCGTGTCGCCGAGCCTGAAGGTGCCGGTGCTGAAGGACTCGATGATGTACTTCATGCACAGGTACGGCTGGCCACCCACGCACAGCTCGCAGTTCTGGCAGGACGGGCGCCAGTTGATGATGACGTGGTCGCCCGGCTGGACGGTGGTGACGTGGTCGCCGACCTCCACGACCTCGCCCGCGCCCTCGTGTCCGAGGATCAGTGGCACGGGCTGCGGCACGACGCCGGTCATGGCCGACAGGTCGGAGTGGCAGACACCGGTCGCCTTGATCTTGACGCGGACCTGCGACGGGCCGACGGGGGCCAGGGTGATGTCGTCGCGGATGTCGAGCTTGTCGTCTCCTACGGTGTGGAGCAGCGCTGCGCGCATGGGGGGTTACTCCTCCAGAGAGAGGGCGGCTTTCGGACATGACCGCACCGCGTGGCGGACGCGGTCCAACATCTCCGGCGGCGGCTCAGGCAGCAGGATGTGCAGCTGGTCGTCGTCGTCCACCTCGAAGACCTCGGGCGCGAGTCCCATGCAGACGGCGTTGGCCTCGCAGACCAGGTCATCGACTTTGATCTTCATGACAGCCTCCTGTGGTCCCATGAGACCACTTTGGTCGGCTCCACGACGAAGGCGGTGCGCTTTTTCCCCGTATGTTCGACGTACTCGCGGAGCAGCTCATCGGGTACGCCAGGGGTCATCCGCCTGGCGATCTCCATGCCGATGTCGAGCGTCTTGTCGACCTGCTCGGCCACGCCGTACACCAGGACGCCGCGGAGGTCGGCGTAGTCGTCGCCGGTTTCGATCAGGCAGCTGACCCGCGGGTCGCGTTCCAGGTTCCGTGTCTTCTGCGCCTTGCCGTAGGTCCAGAAGGCGATCCGGCCGGCGTCCATGGCGTAGAACATGGTCACCAGATGCGGCGTGCCGTCCTGGTTGATGGTCGCGAGCTGCAGCTTGCGCGATTCCTGGAGGAAGGCGGCGATGTCGTCGTCGGACATCGCGATGCGGGCGCGCTGGTTCACGTGCCAAGTAGAACAGGTTCCAGAATGTCGTTCAAGAGGAATGTTCGGTTGGGGTCGTGAGTAAGGTGCTCACCATGGAGATGCCGCCCGATCTACTGCTCGCCGCCGAGCGCGCCAAAGGGTTCATGCCCGCCGACGAGGGCATGGCGCTGTTCGAGGCCGCCCTCCGGTACGGCGCGCGCGGCCCCATCTGCGAGATCGGCACCTACTGCGGCAAGTCGGCCGTCTATCTCGGCGCCGCCGCCCGCCTGACCGGCTCGGTCGTGGTGACGGTCGACCACCACAGGGGTTCGGAGGAGATCCAGCCGGGCTGGGAGCACCACGACCCCACGCTCGTCGACCCGCGCTTCGGCAGGATGGACTCGCTGCCGACCTTCCGCGCGACGATCGCGGAGGCGGGCCTCGAGGACGAGGTGATCGCGATCGTGGGCAGGTCGGAGCAGGTGGCGCGGCTCTGGAACACGCCGCTGGCCATGCTCTTCATCGACGGCGGGCACTCGGAGGAACCGGTGACGCGCGACTACGAGGGCTGGGCGCCGCACGTGATGGTGGGCGGCGCGCTGGTCTTCCACGACATCTATCCCGATCCCGCCGACGGCGGGCAGGCGCCGTACCGGGTCTATCTGCGCGCGCTGGAGAGCGGCGCCTTCAAGGAGACCTCTGTGACGGGCTCGCTCCGGGTTCTCACTCGCCTTCATTAGCCTGAAAATCTTCATCATTCTATTGACGTTGAAGACACCTTCATTGGGATGAAGTCATGACGAACGACAGCACCCCCGAGTCCGTCGCGGCGATGCTCGGCGCTGTCGGAACCCGCGTCCGCACCCTGCGCAAGGAGCGAGGCTTCACCCTCGAACGGCTCGCCGAGCTGTCGGGGCTGAGCATGGGGATCATCAGCCAGGTGGAGCGCGGTCTGGCCAACCCCGCGTTCTCCACGCTCGTCCAGCTGGCACACGGGCTCGGCATCCCCGTGGGCCTGCTCTTCCAGGTGCAGGAGGAGCACCGCTCGCCCGTGGTGCGCAAGTCCGAGCGCCGCAGGCTCGGCGGACACGGCGTCGGCGACGACGACAGTGCCGTCCACGAACTCCTCACCCCCGACCTCTCCGGCGCGCTCGAAGTGACCTGGGTCGAGACCCGTCCAGGCCACGACACCAGCGCCACCCCCTTCACCCATCTCGGGGAAGAGGTCGGCATCGTCATCACAGGGCACAAGGATGTGTACCTGGACGGGGTCAGACACGAGCTGGGCCCTGGCGACTCCATCCGCTACCCGTCCACCATCCCTCACTGGTACGCCAACAACGGCGACGAGGTCTGCACCGCCATCTGGGTGATCACACCTCCAACCTGGTGACAAGCCCGTCCACCTCGGCTACGAGTGAGCCACCCTCACCGGTTCCTGTGGGTCCACACCCTGCGGGTGTGGGCCTGCCAGCCGAGCAGGTCCTCGTGCGTGTGCGGGTCGTGACCGAGCCCGATCAGCGCCCTGTCCGCCCACGAGGCCGCCTCCTCCGGCTCCGCCCCCGCCAGCAGCTGGACGGCCTGAGCCGTACGGTCGGGCACGTGCCCCTCACGGAGCCTGGCGGCCGCCGCGAAGGCCGCGCCCTGCGTCAGATGGGCGCGGAAGCCGTCGGAGGCGGCGTAGGCGGTCAGCCTGCACATCTCGTCCACGTCCGCGCCGCCCACGTACGTGGCGGCGAACGCCACCCCGCTCCACAGGTCGGCCCTGCGCACCGAGGGGAACTCGGTGAGGCGCGCCGAGACGTCCTCGGGCGAGGCGCAGTCATGGAACCACAGCATGCGCCCGAGCCCCTGGTCGAACAGGGCTCGCTGGCTCCTGGTGAGCAGATGGGGGACGGCTCGCTCACCCACCATCGTGTCGGCGCGGGTGAGCGAGCGCTGGAAACCGAACCCGTCGACCGCCAGCCAGCGCAGCAGCGGGTGCGTGCTTCCCAGACCCCACAGCGGGCGCACGCGCAGCCCGGCGTAGGCGCGGCCCACGCCCAGATGCGCGGCGTGCTGGTGCCGTACGGCGGGACCGGCCAGGAGCTCCCGCAGGCGACGGCCCCTGGTCATGGTGAGCAGGTCGAGGGTCGCGCACGCCATCGCGGCGCCACCGTAGGCGAAGCCCCGCTGCTCGGGAGGCAGCTCGTCGATCTTGCCAGTCTCGTGGGAGAGGACGGCGTTGTAGCCGAGCACGTGCGAGCGTTCGGCGCGCTCCATGGCGGCGCGGGCGGGTCCAGATCTCAGGCGGAAGCGGCGCCTGCCCAGGTCGGCCTCGTCGGGATCCTTCGCCAGGAGGCGTCGGAGACCCGACGAGGGGGAGACGATCGGATCGGTCCTGACCTGATCCAAGAACGCAAGTGTGCCCGTGTCGCCCACTCTTCCCCCGAAGACGCATCGAACGGCCACTCACGAACCTAGTGAGCGCTTCGCGGCGGCCCTCGGCGGCGCTCCGCCTCTCGCGGCAAAGAAGCGGTAAAACGGCTTGCGGGTCCTAACGATCAGCCGGCGCCGGCGGGCGTGCCGTACGGGCGGTCGGCGCGTCCCGGTGCTCCCCGGTCATGCTCGCTTGTCGTACTGGAAGGGGTGGCTCTGGCCGGAGACGGGGATGTCGCGGAACAGGCCCGCGCCCTGCGTGAACCCGGACAGGGCGTCGGCGGCGAGGATCACGGCGGCGGCGGTGTAGCCGGAGCGCTCGTGCGGGAAGTGCTTGAGGTTGGCGAACTGCCAGCCGGTCCAGTACGAGCCGTCCTCGTGGCGCAGGTGCTGCATGTCGGCGAACAGCCGCTCGGCGCGCTCGCGGTCGCCGACCGCGTCGAGGGCCAGGACGAGCTCGCACGTCTCCGCGCCGGTCACCCACGGCTGGTCGGAGACGCAGCGGATGCCGAGACCCGGGACGACGAAGGTGTCCCACTCCTTGTCGAGCAGATCGAGCGCCAGGTCGCCGCGGACGGCGCCGCCGAGCACCGGGTAGTACCAGTCCATCGAGAAGCGGCTCTTGTCGGCGAACGCCTCGGGGGTGTTCTGCAGGGTGTTGGCCAGGCGGTCGGCGGCCAGCTCCCAGTGCGGCTGCGGGTCGTCCAGGCGGTCGGCGAGCAGGACGCCGCTGCGCAGCCCCTGGTGGATGCTGGAGCAGCCGGTCAGCAGCGCGTAGCCGGAGGGGCGGCCCAGCGCGTCGCGCTCCCACACGACCTCGCCGCGCGGCGTCTGGAGGTCGACGACGTAGTCGAGGGCCTTCTTGACCATGTCCCAGCGCCGCCGCGCGTTGTCCAGGTCTTCCGTGACCAGGAGGTCGTGCCAGACACCGACGGCGACGTAGGCGGCGTGGTTGGTCTCACCGCCGCGCTCGACGGCCTCGCCCGCGACCAGCTTCATCGGCCACGAGCCGTCCTCGCGCTGGTGGGCTGCCAGCCAGGCATAGCCGCGCTCGACCTCGTCCTCGAGGCCCGCCACCGACATGGCCATGAGGCACTCGACGTGGTTCCACGCGTCGACATGCCCTTCGGGCCACGGCACGCCGCCGTCGTCCTCCTGGATGGCCGCGATGCTCAGTGCGGTCTGGAGGACGTGCTCCCGCGTGATCACGCAGGCTTCCTGATGTAGAGCACCAGGCTCTTGCCGACGACCTGGTTCAGCACGGCCTCGGCCACCCTGGTCGTCTTCGGGCCCTTCATGATGTCCCAGACCAGGAGCTGGTGGTACGCCTTCACCAGCGGGTGACTGTCGTTGTCGACACCCACCGCGCACTTGATCCACCAGTACGGCGCGTGCAGTCCGTGCGCGAAGTGGTGCGGCCCGACCCTGAAGCCTGTCGCCTTGAGCTTGGCCCGCAGCTCCGCCAGCGTGTAGATCCTGATGTGCCCGCCAGGAGCCGTGTGGTAGTCCTCGCTCAGCGCCCAGCAGATCCGCTCGGGCAGGAACGCCGGCACGGTGATCGCGGCCAGCCCTCCAGGCTTGAGCACGCGCAGGATCTCCCGCATCGCGGTCGTGTCCTCGTGGATGTGCTCCAGCACCTCGGCGGCGATCACCCGGTCGAAGCTGTCGTTCTCGAACGGCATGTCGAGCGCGGTGCCCTGCACGGTCTCGCCCGTGCCCTTGGCCTCGCCCGTCTCCTCCATGGCCGCGAACATGGACTTGACGCCGTCGAGCTCGCCCTGGTCCATGTCGAAGGCGACCACGTCCGCGCCCCTGCGCAGCACCTCGAAGGCGTGGCGGCCGGCGCCACAGCCCAGGTCGAGCACGCGATGGCCCGGCCCGACCGGCAGCCGGGCGAAGTCGACGGTCAGCACTTGCCGAACTCCTCAATGGCCTCTCTGTAGGCCTCGACGGTCTTCTTGGCGACGACGTGCCAGGTGTAACGCTCCATCACGCGGTCGTAGCCCGCCTTGCCGACCCGCTCGCGCTCCTCGGGGTCGTCGTGCAGGCGGCGCAGCACCGCGGCGAGCTCCTCCGGGTCGCCGGGCGCGACCTGAACCGCGGCGTCCCCGACCACCTCGGGCAGCGCCCCCGTACGGCTGGCGACCAGCGGGGTGGCGCACGCCATGTGCTCGACGGCGGGCAGCGAGAAGCCCTCGTAGAGGCTCGGGACGACGGAGATCTCGGAGGTGGCGATCAGCTCGCCCAGCTCGTCGTCGGAGATGCCGTGGACGAAGCGGACCCTGTCCTGCAGCGAGAGCTCCTGGACGAGCTGCTCGGTGGGTCCCCCAGGTGTCGGCTTGCTGACGACGGTGAGGTTCACGTCGCGCTCGGTGGCCAGCTTGGCGACCGCCCTGAGCAGCGTCGCGACGCCCTTCATGGGGGAGTCGGCGGAGGCCACGGCGACGATGGAGCCCTTCCTCCTCGGCTTGTCGGGCCGCGGGTGGAAGTAGCGCGTGTCGACGCCGAGCGGGATCAGACGCATGTTGGCCTGCGGGACGTTGAAGTCGCGGTGGATGTCGGCCAGGCTCGACTCGCTCACCGTGAGGATCGGCTTCAGCCTCGGCGCCACCTTGGCCTGCATCTTCACGAAGCCGTACCACCTGCGCATGGTCAGCTTCTTGGCGCCCTTGGCCGCCTCGAGCTCGATGCGCCTGTCCACGCTGATCGGGTGGTGGATGGTGCCCACGACGGGGAACAGCTTCTGGATGCCGAGCAGGCCGTATCCGAGGGTCTGATTGTCCTGGACGACGTCGAAGTCGCCGAGGCGCTTCTTCAGCTCGCGGTAGGCGCGCAGGGTGAAGGTCAGCGGTTCGGGAAAGCCCGCCGTCCACATCGTCCCGACCTCGAGCCAGTCGATCCAGTCGCGGTACTCGTGCAGCTTCGGCGTGCGGAAGGGGTCCTCGTCGCGGTAGAGGTCCAGGCTCGGAACCTTGTTGAGGATCACGCCCTCGTCCAGCTCCGGGTACGGCTGGCCGGAGAAGACCTCCACGTGGTGACCCAGTGCGACCAGCTCTCTGCTGAGATGGCGGAGGTAGACGCCTTGGCCGCCGCAGGTGGGCTTACTCCGGTAGGAAAGCAGCGCGATCCGCACGGATACCCCTTTCTCCACCGGTACCGTGAAAGATGACCTTAGTCTGCGCACCTTACCATTGGGTAGGTATGCGGGGTCTCTTGTGGAATTGTTCCTCGCATGGCTTTCACCGGGCTCGAACTGGGAAGTTAGCCTGACCGAACTGCGTTCGGTGGAACGCGTTCTATGAGGCTTGATGCTTCCCCAGGGAACGTCGCTGTACATTCCCGTCCCAACGACTAACGATGGAGGACCCGTTGGCCAGGCGCGCGCTGATCACCGGCATCACCGGGCAGGACGGTTCCTACCTGGCCGAGCATCTGCTCTCCCTGGGCTACGAGGTGTGGGGCCTCGCCCGAGGGCAGGCCAACCCCCGGGTGTCGCGGATGCGCAAACTGCTGGCCGACGTCCAGGTCGTCAGAGGCGACCTGCTCGACCAGGGGTCGTTGATCTCCGCGGTGGAGAAGGTGCAGCCCGACGAGGTCTACAACCTCGGGGCCATCTCGTTCGTGCCCATGTCGTGGGAACAGGCCGAGCTGACGGCAGAGGTCACCGGCATGGGCGTGCTGCGCATGCTCGAGGCGATCAGGGTGTGCTCGTCGCGTGGCGCCTCCATCCGGTTCTACCAGGCGTCATCCTCCGAGATGTTCGGGCAGGTCAGCGAGACGCCGCAGAACGAGCGCACGTCCTTCCACCCGCGCTCGCCGTACGGCGTGGCCAAGGCCTACGGGCACTTCCTCACCCAGAACTACCGGGAGTCGTACGGGATGTTCGCGGTGTCGGGCATCCTGTTCAACCACGAGTCGCCACGGCGCGGCGCCGAGTTCGTGACCCGCAAGGTGACGCTGGGCGTGGCGCGGATCAAGCTGGGGCTGGCCTCCGAACTGCGGCTGGGCAACCTGGAGGCGCGGCGCGACTGGGGATTCGCCGGCGACTACGTCAAGGCGATGCACCTCATGCTGCAGGCCGACGCACCCGAGGACTACGTGATCGGGACCGGGCGCACGCAGTCGGTGAGGGAACTGGTCGAGGCGGCGTTCAAGGCGGCCGACCTGGACTGGGAGCAGTACGTGGTGTGCGACCAGGCGCTGCACCGGCCGGCCGAGGTGGACCTGCTGTGCGCCGACCCGAAGAAGGCGCGGACGCAGCTGGGGTGGGAGCCCACGGTGTCGTTCGAAGAGCTGGTGGCGATGATGGTCGAATCGGACGTCCGTCTGCTGTCCAACGGCGGCGACCCCGACCAGGACAGCTCCTGGCCCTGACCACCCCTCCCGCGCTCCCGCGCTCCTGTCACGGCCGGCCGGTTCCCGTGTTCCACGGTTGGCCCGTACCCGCCTCGACGGGCACCTCCGCAGCACGGCGGCCGATCTGCGGGGAGCGCCATCAGAGTGCGCATTCGTGGGAGGGCGCGGCCCTGTGGACAACCGCGCCCCGTCCACAGAAACCCGCTCGGTCGCCCGCCCCTGGCCCCCTCCCCGCCAAGCTGACCCCGTGCAGACCTCCCTCCTCGACCGAGCACGCCTGTTCACCGGCCTCGTCCCCGGCTCCACCGCGTGCCGCCGCACTGCCGCCCACATCTGGGGCCTCAACGCCCTCACCGAGTGTGAGGACGAGTGGCCGGTCGAGCTTGCCATGCCGTACCCGGCCCATGTCCGGGGCTGCACCGTCCACCAGGCCACGCTTCCGCCCGCCGACGTGACCGAGCACAGGTCGGTCCGCGTGACCACCCCCGAACGCACCGCCTACGACTGCGCTCAGCACCTCCCGAGACGCGACGGCGTGGCCATCGTCGACCAGTTCCTGCGCCGAGGCGTCGACCACGACGCGCTGATGCGCCGAGCCACCGGCTTCCGCGGACTGTGGGAGACCCTCGCCATGGCCGACAAGGGCGCCGCCTCACCACGAGAGACCTGGCTGCGCGTCATCCTGGTCGAAGGCGGCCTGCCCAGGCCCACCACGCAGATACGCGTCGACCTGCCCAGTGACAGGCTCGCCTACCTCGACCTCGGCTGGCCCGAGTTCCGCCTCGGCGTCGAGTACGACGGCCACGAACACCACACCTCGCCCGCCGACCGCCATCGCGACGCCACCCGCCGTGCCGCCCTGCGCACCGCGGGGTGGCGCGTCATCCCCGTCAGACGCGACGTCATCCCCGCCCGCTCCGCCGACGTCGTCGAGCAGGTCGCCAACGCCCTCATCGAATGCGGATGGAAACCGGCTCCCACCCAGGTGACCCGCATTCTCGGCCGCCTGCGCGCCGCCCGCCGCCGACGTTGGTGATCACAGATGCAGCGACAACCCCTTCGTCACCTTGTCCACCGCGTTCTTCGGCCCGTAGATCGCCAACCCGACCAACTGCAGATCCTCGGCCTCCACCGCCCGCACCGCGGCCCTGTTGTCGTCGTCGTTGCCCGTCTTGAACAACTCTTCCGTGTAGACAGCCACCCGCAGCCCCCTGGCCATGGCGCGCTCCCGTACCCGAGCGAGCCCTTCCTCGTCGCTGGCGTAGACCAGCACAGGCTGCCTGAACATCGGGAGGTAGACGTTGCCCGAGCCGTCCTCGTACGGCAGCCCGACCGTCTCGGGCTCCCCGCCAGCCACGGCGCTGGAGAGGAAGGCGGTGACGTTCAGCTTCTGCCAGACAGCGAGGTCATCCCGGACCACGATGCCGATCTTCGTATCGAACCGCATGCCCCCAGCCTGCCCGCCCCGCCGAACCCGGTCTTGAACGCTCGTGCGCCCGACAAGACCCATCCCGCACGCCGACCCCCTTCAGAACCCCATCCAGCCCGAAACCCACGTAACCCACCGCGGGCCCCATCTCAACCCACTCCCGCCGCCCACGGACTCCTTCCACCCGTCACCGCATGGACCTTCCGGTCGCCACGGGCCGGTCCGACCCGTAGACGCCGCCATCTTCCGGCCTTCGGCCGCAGGGATTCCGATCAGCGGAGGGCGTCATTCGAGGCACCATCGTGTGCCGGGGGAGTCCCGCCTGCGGGCGGTCTCATCCAAGATCCCTTCCACATCCACCCGGGGGAGACCAGTGCGGCTCACCTGCGGCGAACAGCCATAACGATGTCCCGATCAGCGGGTGGTGCCAGCCCGGGTCTCTCATCGGCCCAGGAGGGACCGGTGCGGCTCACCTGCGGCGAGCAGCCATAACGATGTCCCGATCAGCGGGCGATACCGGCCCGGGTCTTTTCCGCCTTCGGCCCCGGGAACCGGTGCGGCTCACCGGGGCCCAGCAGCCACAATGGAGGGGTGACGCGTGACTGGTCTTGCTACTGGCGCTCTCCCGACAGGCCGCTGGAGGCGATGCACGCCCACTTCGAGCAGCACGTCTACCACCGCCACAGTCACGACACCTACTCCTTCGGCGTCACCGAGATCGGCGCGCAGGCCTTCACGTGCCGGGGCTCGGCGCACACCAGCGCCACCGGCATGGTCATGGCGTTCAACCCCGACGATCCGCACGATGGTCACGCCGCGGACCAGTTCGGGTTCACCTACCGGATCATCCACATCGGGCCCGAGGTCGTCGCCGACGCCCTGGAGGACACCACGGGCCACCGAACGGGCCTGCCCCTGTTCACCGACCCCGTTCTCGACGATCCCGTCCTCGCTCATTCGCTGCACGCCTTCCACCTCGCCCTCCTCGGCGGCGCCTCAGCCCTGCGCCGCGACGAACTGCTCAGGGCCACGGTCGCCGCGATGGTCCGCCGCGGCAGCACCACCAGCCGAGCATCCGGCGGAACACTCCGGACGGGCGGAGCACCCCGGACGGGCGCCCAACTCATCGCCGAACGCGTCCGCCGCCGCCTCGACGACTCGCCGCTCGACGACCTCACCGCCACCGACCTCGCCGCGGCAGCCGGATGCAGCCGCTTCATGGTCTACAGGGCGTTCCAGGCCGCGTACGGCCTCGCCCCGAGCGACTACCAACGCCAGCTCAGGCTCAGAACCGCCCGCCGCCTCATCGCCCGAGGCCTCCCTCTGGGCGAGGTGGCCGCCCAGTCGGGCTTCGCCGACCAGAGCCACCTGACCCGCTGGTTCACCCGCACCTACGGCGTGACCCCCGGCACCTACCGCAGAGCAGGCCGCCAGCCCACGGGATGATCACGCGCCTCATCCCGCCTGCGAGAAGAGGCCTCCACCTTGTCTTCAACGAGCGGTCCACCCGAGGTCCGCGAGTGGCCCACTTGGGTTCGCCAGCCAGGCAGCTCCGGGCTGGGACCTGGCGTGGCGCAGGGCGATCCGGTCGGGGTCCAGGCCGGGGGATGATCTGGCCAGGGACCGGGGTCGGGCTGATCCGGCCGGCTTCCGGGGGCGATCTGACCGGGGGCCGGGCCCGGGGGTAATCCGGCCAGGGTTCGGGGGCGATCTGGCTGGGAGCCGGGCTCGGGGGTGATCTGGCCGTGATCTGGGGTCGGGCTGATCCGGCCGGCTTCCGGGGGCGATCTGACCGGGGGCCGGGCCCGGGGATGATCCGGCCAGGGTTCGGGGGCGATCTGGTCGGGAGCCGGGCTCGGGGGTGATCTGGCCGTGATCTGGGGTCGGGCTGATCCGGCCGGCTTCCGGGGCGATCCGACCGGAGTCCGGGCCCGGGGGCGAATCCGGCCCGGGTTCGGGGGTGATCCGGTCGGGGTCCGGGCCCGAAGGTGATCCAGCCGGGGTTCGGGCTCGGGGGGTGATCCGGCCGGTGTGTGGAGGCGACCCGGCCGTGATCCGGGGCCGGGGATGATCTGGCCGGGGTTCGGGGGCGATCTGGCCGGGGTCCGGGGCAGGGAAGATCCGGCCGGGGTCCTGGGGCGATCCGGCGGGGGTCCGGAGGCGGGTGGACCTGATCCGGACGCGGGGTTGGAGGATCCGGTTGGGAGTCGGGACTGGAAGAGCTGGTTGGGGGGTTGGGTCAGGAGAGGGTGACGGGGAGATCTTTGATGCCGTTGATGAAGTTCGAGCGCAACCGCCGTGCCTCTCCCGTTTGGCGCATGCGGGGGAACCGCCGGGCCAACTGCTCGAACAGCACCCGCAGTTCCAGCTTGGCCAGGTGGTTTCCGAGGCAGAAGTGCGCCCCTCCGCCTCCGAAGCCGATGTGCGGGTTGGGGCTGCGTCCGATGTCGAACGTCTCCGGGTCGGTGAAGACGGAGGCGTCCCTGTTGGCCGAGGAGTAGAAGACGACCACCTTGTCGTCCGCCTTGACCTGCCGGCCGCCGAGTGTGAGGTCGGCGGTGGCCGTCCTGCGGAAGAGGTTCACGGGAGAGACCCATCGGACGATCTCGTCGGCGGCGGTCCTGGCGAGCGTGGGGTCGGCGGCCAGCCGTTCCCACTGGGACGGGTTCTCGAAGAGGGCGAGCATCCCGCCGGACGCGGCGTTGCGGGTGGTCTCGTTGCCCGCGACGACGAGGAGCAGGACGAACAGCTCGAACTCGTTCTCGGTGAGGCTTTCGCCGTTCTCGTCTGGTTGGAGGAGCTTGGTGACGATGTCGTCGCGTGGCTCGGTACGGCGTTGGGCGGCCAGGACGGAGGCGTAGGAGTAGACCTCCGTGGCCGCGGCGCCGCCCTCTTCGGGGGAGGAGGCGTAGTCGGGGTCCTGGGCGCCGATCATGCGGTTCGACCAGGTGAAGAGCTTGTCGCGGTCGGCGACGGGGGCGCCGAGGAGTTCGCAGATCACGTAGAGCGGCAAGGGGGCGGCGATCTCGGTGACGAAGTCGGTCTCTCCCGAGCACTTGTCGAGAAGATCGTCGCAGATGTCGCGGATGTGTTGTTCGAGGGCGCTGATCGTGCGAGGGGTGAAACCGCGGTTGACCAGGGAACGCCGCCGGGTGTGCTCGGGCGGGTCCTGGTTCAGCATCATCATCCGCTGGAGCTCGCGCTGCTCTTCCGGCATCTCGTTGAACAGGGCGAGTCTGCGCGCCGACGAGAACAGGTCCGAGTGGCGGGAGACGTGGGTGACGTCCTCGTGCCGGGTGACGGCCCAGAAGCCCGGCTCGCCGGGATGCCAGTAGACGGGCGCGTTCTCCCGTAGCCAGCGCAGTTGCTCGTGTGGGGGTCCGAAGGCCGCGTAGTGGTCCTGATCGACGAGATCGATGTGCACGAGCCGTCACCTCGACTTGATCAAGCGCTTGGTAGGAGCAGTACTGAAACGTGTTCTATTACAGGCCCGCACGACGGTCAAGGCACGAGAGCCGCCGAGGAGGTCGGTGCGGCCCCACGGCCTCGGCGTTCCGAGGGCCCCGTGGCCATGGCGTTCCGAGAGTCGCACGGGCGTTCCGGCGGCCTCGCGACCTCGGTGTCCGAGATGCTGACCAGGTCCGGCGGCCTCGCGACCTCGGTGTCCGAGATGCTGACCAGGTCCGACGGGCCCCTCGACTCGTGGGCGTCCCTCGACCGGCTGGAGGGTCGCGCAACTGCGGCGTTGCGAGGGGCGCACGACCGTGCCGTTCCGGTGGCCTCGCGGCCTCGGTGTCCTTGACGCTGACCAGGTCCGACGGACCCCTCGACTCGTGGGGTGTCTCTCGACGGGCTGGAGGGTCGCGCAAATGCGGCGTTGCGAGGGCTGCACGACCGCGCCGTTCCGGCAGCTTCGCGACCCGGTGTCCGAAGGCCTCGAGACCGTGGTGTCTCAGGCATCGAGTCTCGACGTTCTGGCGGCTCGCGATCGCCGTGTCCGGAGGCGTCAGGACTGCCTTTGCGTTCCGACAATCGCACCACTGCGGCATGGGAGGGGCTCGCGACTGCGGTGTTCTGCCGGGCTTCCGACTGCGGTGGGCCGACGGTCTCACGGGCTCGGCGGTCCGAAGGAGACCCGCATCTCCTTGATGCCGTTGATGAAGTTGGACCGCAGCCGGCGGACCTCTCCTGCCGGAGCGATGTCGGGCAGGCGGCGGGCGATGGTCTCGAACAGGACCCTCAGCTCCATCCTGGCCAGGTGGGCGCCCAGGCAGAAGTGCGGTCCGCCGCCGCCGAAGCCGAGGTGCGGGTTCGGGTCCCGGCCGATGTCGAACACGTCGGGACGTGTGAAGACGGAGGGGTCGCGGTTGGCGGCGCTGTAGTAGACCACGATCTTGTCACCCCGGCTGACCGGCTGCCCGCCGATGGTCGTGTCGGTCATGGCGGTCCTGCGGAACTGCATGACGGGCGTGGCCCACCTGACGATCTCCTCGACCGCGGTGTCGAGCAGGGAGGGGTTCGCCACCAGCCGCCGCCACTGCTCGGGATGGTCGAAGAACGCCTTCATCCCGAGCGAGGCCGCGTTGCGTGTCGTCTCGTTGCCCGCCACGGCCAGCAGGATCGTGAACATCCCCACGTCGTCGGGCGACAGCACGGCCCCGTCGGCGTCCGGTGTGATCATCCTGGTGATCAGGTCGTCGCGGGGGTCCTCGACGCGGTCGGCCGCCAGCGCGTTGCCGTACGTCATCAGCTCGGTCCCCGCTGCCTGCCCGTCCTCGTACGTGGTCTGGAACTCGGGGTCGTCCCAGCCGATGAGCCGGTTCGACAGGTCGAACAGCAGGTCCCTGTCCTCCACGGGCGCGCCGAGCAGCTCGCAGATCACCTGCAGCGGCAGGGGTGCGGCGACCTGGGTCACGAAGTCGCCCTCGCCCGAGCAGCGATCGATCAGGTCGTCGCAGACCTCCCTGATGTGCTGTTCGAGCTTCCCGATCATGCGAGGGGTGAATCCCTTGTTGACCAGCGAGCGCCGCTTGGAGTGCTCGGGCGGGTCCTGGTTGAGCATCAGCAGCCGCTGCAGCTCCTTGTCGGGCTCCGGGTACTCGCCGCTCATCGCCAGGCCCTCGTAGGAGGAGAACAGCTCCGGGTGCCTGGAGACGTGCACCACGTCGGCGTGCCTGGTCACGGCCCAGAACCCAGGAGTCTGCGGGTCCCTGTGCCAGTGCACGGGGGAGTGCTCCCGCAGCCATGCCAGATCCCGGTACGGCACGCCGCGCTCGTAGACGGACGGGTCGTAGAGCTCGATCATGCGGCCACTCCTGTTTTGATCAAGCGCTTGGTTTTGTAAGTGTTCTATTACGGTCCTGTACGCCCGTCAAGGACTCATGCGCCACTAGCTAGATTGCATTCCTAACTAGCTTGTTCTACCGTCTAAGTCGTACCGGAAACTCCCTGGCTGTCGGAGGCCGCTCCCATGTCCCTCGTCCTGTTCGCTCTCCTGGTGGTTCACCTGGCCGTCGTGAGCCCGCTGCTCGGCCGCCGCAGCTACGCGGCCCTGCGCGAGGACCGGAGGCTGTACACGCGGATGTCCCTCGTCTGGATCGCCGAGCTGTGGGCCCTGGCGCTGGTGGCCCTGGCGATCGTCGGCCTGTCTCCTGACCTGGACATCGCCGGCATCGGCCTGGTGCCGGCCGAGGACCTGTCCACCGTGCTGGGCATGATCGTCGGTGCGACGGTCGTGGCCGTGGCCGTCGGTCTGGTGACGCGGTTGAAGAAGATCGCGGTGTCCGGGCAGGCCGCGTTCGAGGCGCTCATTCCCAGAACGGCCGCACAGCGCTGGCTCGCGCTCGCGCTGGCCATCAGCGCCGGCGTCTGCGAGGAGATCGTCTACCGCGGGCTCCTGATCTCGGGCTTCATGTCGATCTTCGACGTCCCCAGACCGGTCGCGGCCGGGCTCGCGCTGGCGATCTTCACCGTCGGGCACCTCTACCAGGGGTGGAAGGGCATGGTGATGGTGACGCTCGCCGGGTTCTCGCTGACGATGCTCTACTTCTCGACCGGCTCGCTGCTCCTGCCGATCGTCCTGCACATCCTGATCGACGTCCGCTCCCTGCTCCTCACGCCCCGGCTCGCGCCCACCTCCGAGTCCGCCGGAACCGTCGAGTCCGCCGGAACGGTCGAGTCCGCCGGAACAGTCGAGTCCGCCGGAACGGTCGAGTCCGCCGGAACAGTCGAGTCCGCCGGAACGGTCGAGTCCTCCCAGATCACCGAGTCCACCCAGATCACCGAGCCCTCCCAGATCACCGAGCGCTCCGTGTCCGCCGGGGACGCCAGGATCGCCGGATCCGGCCGGTAGCAGAGCTCGGCGGGAACGCCGAGTGCGCCATGGCGACCTGGGGCGCCTCGACCGCCGCCAGCCCCTGACACACCTCCCGATCGTGATCCGCACCCCGTGAGACCCGGAATCCCTCCGCCCCGAGCGCGCCAGGCCGAGGTCGACGGTTTGGCTCGAGGCGAGAGGCCAGGCCGGGCGCGTCGCCGACGCGCGGATCGGGGAGACCCGGCGCGTGCAGGAACCGGGCGATCGTGTAGGTGGTGGAGCGGCGTAGGTAGCATCGCTACCGTGGAAGGATGGCCTAATGACCGCTGATCGTCGTGCGAGCTGGCTCAAGGGCGTGCTCGACCTGCTGGTCCTCGCCAGCCTCACCGAAGGCGAGAACTACGGCTACGAGATCGCCAAGAGCCTCGCCGACTCCGGCCTGGGGCAGATCAAGGGCGGCACCCTCTATCCCGTACTCAACCGGCTGGAGGAGGCGGGCCTGGTCGCCGCCGAGTTCAGGGTGACCGAGCGGGGCCCGGGCCGCCGCTACTACCGGCTCACCGAGCAGGGCAGGCAGACGCTCGCCGAGCAGGGAGGCCTGTGGCTCGCGTTCGACCAGTCCGTACGGTCCGTGCTCGAACAGGGAGGCGTCAAGTGACCGGCTACTTCGACGAGCTCGCCGTACGGCTGCGCGAACGTGGGGTCCCCGAGGACACGGTGAGGGCCACGGTCGCCGATCTCACCGCCTACCTGTCCGAGACCAGCGGTGACCCCGAGGAGGAGTTCGGGCCGGCCGCGGAGTTCGCCGAGCAACTGGGAGTGACGCCCGTCGCGGAGCCCGTGGCCGAGGAGGACACCTGGCGCTGGACCGCCGACATCTTCGTCGACGAGCGGCGGCTGAACGAGTTCGGCGACCAGGGCTGGGAGGTCGACAGGGTCGACGCCGTCGGCTGGTTCATCAGCCACCGCGACCTGCGCGAGCCACAGCGGTGGGAGTACCGCAGGGAGGTCGTCACCCGCAAGGGCAGGCAGGCGCTCGTCGAGCGGCTGGCCCCCGACGGCTGGGAACCGTGCGGCACCTGGGTGTTCTACGAGTACTTCAAGCGTCCGAAGGCCGCGAGCCTGGGTCCTGAAGCCGGGATCGACTCTCCGCCGAGCGCTCCGGTGAAGGGCGTCTTCTTCAGCAAGCGGTTCTACCTCCTGATGGTGGTCATGCTGGCGGGGCTGATCTTCGCGCTGGCGCTGCTGCCGTCGGCTTCGGGCGCGGGCGAGGGGTTCGTGGTCGGCCTGCTCATTGGTGCGGCGGGTGGCGCGCTGGCCGGTCTGGGAGCCCTCTGGTTCGCCGCCCGCCGACACAACAGGTCCCGCTGAACCGCCGCCCGAGCCCCCACCCGAAACCCGCATCTCCCTTCGGACTCCGAACGCCCGCCCAGATCCTGGACAGCCACCCAGACCCTGCACACCCGCCCAGACCTTGGACACCCGAGCGGGCCCGCCCTCGATCCGAACCCCGGACACCCGAGCGGCCCCCGGCCCTGTGCCTGGCCCCCGGCCCTGTGCCTGGCCCCTGGACCTGTGCCTGGCCCCTGGACCTGATGCCCGGCCCCCGGACCTGTGCCCAGGTCCTGGACCTGCGCCATCCCGGGAATCCCGGGCTCCGCCCGGCGGCCGGGCTCCGCTGGGAAACGAAGCCGGCGCCCGCGGGGGAGAGAAGCCGGCGCCCGCTGGGGAAAGTAGCCGGCGCTGATCTTGACCAGAGCGGCGAGCCGGTGGCCGACGGCGTCGCGGAGGAGCTCAAGCGGCTGGTCCGCGGCGGCCGCATCGTCGTGCACCGAGGCAGGACCCGCGGCCCCTGGGAAGAGGGGCCGCGGGTCTCGACCGGCTTCAGGCATCAGAACGCGAGCCGCTGCCACTCCCGCGCCTCGGCCGCCGTCAGCGTCCGGGCGAAGATCGCCATCCGGTCGACGGCCCCGCTGAGACGCTGCCCGCCGCCCTGGTCGGCGGCGAAGCGCAACGGCCTGGTGGCGCATCCGGTGATCCCGTCGCCGGGCACCTTGGCCCCGCCCGCTCGTACGCCGTCCACGTAGACGTTGATCGTCCCGTCGCGTCCCATCGTGATGACCAGGTCGACGTACTTGCCGGTGGGCACCGTCGCGTCGGTGGTCACGTTCAGCCCCGCCCCGATGAACCGGACCTTGGCGGCCGGCGTCAGGTCCATCAGCACGCCGTCGGTGCCCGGGTCGCCCGATGGCTGGAAGTCGAACAGCCGGCGATACCCCGACCCGGCCACCTTGACCCTGGCCGCGAAGGACGCCTCGGGCAGGAAGCCCAGCGTGGTCGGCGCGGTCGTCAGGTAGGTGGACCCGTCGAGCACCAGTCCTCCCTCGCCGTCGTAGGCGGCGTTGCCGGTCACGGTGGCGTTCCTGCCGTTGCCAGAGGTGTCGGCGACCGTCGAGCCGGAGGCGGGATCCCACGCCACGAGGGGCTTGTCGGGCGTGGGCACCGCGCAGGGGGCGACGGCGAGCACGGCGCCGCCGGTGCCTGACCATTCGTCGCCCTTGGCGGTCGCGACGACGCGTGCCGTGCGCGAGCCGTCGGCGGGTCCCGAGGTGACGGTGAACGTCACGGTCCTGCTGCCGCCGCCGGGCACGCCCGGCAGTTGGGCGGCCTCCGGGGTGGCGGTCCAGCCGTTCGGCAGCGCCAGCGTGACCTCGCCGGCCGGTACGGCCCGCCCGCCGGTGGCCGACACCGTGACCTCGACGGGGAAGCTCGCGCCGGGCCCGGTCTCGGCGGGCGCCTTCACCGCGACGGCGACCTGCCCGACGAGCGTGTAGGTCTGCCCGGCCTTGGCGGTGAAAGTGATCGTGTCGCCTTCGCGGGTGTGCGCGACGTTCCTACCCGCGGCGTCGACCAGGCGGTACCTGCCGGCGATCACCTTGTTGCGGACCTTCAGCGGCCCTGCGGCTCCGGCCCGCAGGTCGATCCGGGTGGCGGTGCCGTCCTTCCACGCGGCGTCGACGGTCACGCCGCCGCGGGCGCGCAGCCCCTTGACCGACCCTGTGGCCCACGCCGAGGGGAGCGCGGGCAGCACGTCGACCACGCCGGACTGCGACTGGAGCAGCATCTCCGCCATGCCTGAGGTGGCGCCGAAGTTGCCGTCGATCTGGAACGGCGGGTGGGTGTCCCACAGGTTGTCCAGGGTGCTGCCGCGCAACTGCTCGCCGAGCATCTTGAACGCGTGGTCGCCGTCCAGCAGCCGCGCCCAGAAGTTGATCTTCCAGGCTTTCGACCAGCCGGTGCCGCCGTCGCCGCGGGCGGTCAGCGAGACCTTGGCCGCCTCGGCCATCGGGGTGCCGGCGACGAGCTGGCGGCCCGGGTGCAGGGCGAACAGGTGGGAGACGTGCCGGTGGGTGTTCTTCGGGTCGTCCCAGTCGGTCTTCCATTCCTGGAGCTGGCCCCAGCTTCCGACGCGCAGGCCTGGGTCGAGCTTGGCCAGCGCCTGCCGTACCTCGGGCTCGTCCTCGCCGAGGACGGCGGCGGCCTCCAGCACGTTGGTGAACAGGTCGTGGACGATCTGCTGGGACATCGACGCGCCGGCGGAGAAGTCGCCCTGCTCGGGGGAGTAGCTGGGGGAGACGACGAGCTTGCCGTCGCGCGGGTCGGTGTGGAGGTTGTCCACCCAGAACAGCGCGGCCTCCCGCATCGCCGGGTAGACCGAGCGCAGGTACTGGACGTCGCCGCCGAAGCGGTAGTGGTCGAACATCTGCTGCGTGGTCCACGCGGCCGCCTCGGGGAACCAGAAGGCGGTCGCCCAGTCGTGCACGCCGGTGAAGCCGAACGGGTTGGTCTCGTTGTGGACGACCCATCCGCGCGAGCCGAACATCTCCTTGGCGGTCTGCCTGCCTGGGGCGAGCATCGCCTGGATGTAGTCGTCGTAGGGCTTGGTGGTCTCGGCGAGGTTGGTCTGCTCGGCCAGCCAGTAGTTCATCTGCAGGTTGATGTTGACGTGGTAGTCGGCCGACCACGGCGGGCTGGTGGAGTTGTTCCACACGCCCTGCAGGTTCGCCGGCAGGGAGCCCTCCCGCGAGGAGGCGATGAGCAGGTAGCGCCCGTAGGCGAAGAACATCGCCTCCAGCGCCCTGTCGTCGGTGGAGCCGCCGCCGGTGTAGGCCCTGAGAAGCTGGTCGGTGGGGACGCGCGGGGCCTGCTGCCCGAGGTCGAGCTTCACCCTGTCGAACAGGTCCCGGTAGTCGGCCAGGTGCGCGCGCTTCAGCCCGTCGTAGCCGAGCGCCACGGCCTTGTCGACGTCCGCGGTGACCTTGGCGTGCGGGTCGGCGCCCCGGTAGGCGGGGTAGACGCCGGCGTAGTCGGTGCCCGCCGACAGCACGAACACCGCGCTGTCGGCGCCCGTCACGGTGATCCGATCGGTGCCGTCGATACGGCTGCCGCCGCTGGTGATGACCTGGACCTGCGACTCGAACGCCATGCCGTTGTCGGCCAGGGCGCCGCGGACGGTGAGGCGGCCGTCCTTGACGCTCACGGTCTTGTCGTTGCGTGGGGAGGAGTTGCGCAGCGTGAAGGAGACCTTGCCCGTCTCCGAGGCACTGAGCCTGCCGACGATCACGTTGCCGGGATGGCTGGCGAAGTACTCGCGGGCGTAGGCGACCCCGCCCGAGGTGTAGCCGACCCTGGCCACGGCCTCGCGCAGACTGAGCTCCCGGCGGTAGCCGGTGGCCGCGGCGTGCCCGGTGTCCAGCCAGAGGTCGCCGAAGGTCTGGTAGGCGCCGAACCCGCTCTTGGGCTGGCCGAGTTTCCTGGCGACCGCGTCGGGCGACATCTTGCCGTCGCGATCGATCTGCGCCTGCACCTCGGCGATCGCGCCGGGTCTCGGGGTCTTCCAGTTGCCGAAGTCGTATCCGCTTCTGGATCCGGGGCCGCCGGTCCACAGCGTCTTCTCGTTGAACTGGAGCTGCTCGGTGGCCACGCCGCCGAACACGGTCGCGCCGAGCGCGCCGTTGCCGATGGGCAGCGACTGCGTCTCCCAGTTCGCGGCCGGCTTGTCGTACCAGAGCGTCAGATCGTCGGGCGGGTCGAGGGCGGCGGCGGCCGCCGCCGGGGAGTGCACGGGTGACGCTCCGATCATGAGGGCGGACAGCAGGACTAACGCAAGCCGTGGGGCCACGGATTCCTCCGGTGACTGGTGGATGTCCGCCATGTTGTTAGCACCTGAAACGTCGGTGCAACAAGAGCTTCGATCCGATGTTTAGTTGGATTTTTCGTTCACATATGCAGATCGAACCCCATCAACCGAGGTCACGGATCGGATGTATCTGTGGTGGAGGGCTTGACAGCGCCACGTGCGCCAACGAGCATCGGTTAGCGAGACATCCGATGTATAGCTGAGGGATGCGGTGTGAAGCTGCTGCGAGTTGGACCGGTCGGCCAGGAGCGGCCCGCGGTGATGGACGCCCGGGGAAACCTGTACGACATCGGGGAGCCCGAGATCGACGGGGCCTTCCTCGCTTCGGGGGGAGTGGCGCGCGTCCGGGCCGCGCTGGAGCGCGGCGACCTGCCGGTGATCGACGCCGAGGGCCTGCGTGTCGGCCCGCCGATCGCCAGGCCCGGCAAGATCGTGTGCATCGGCCTCAACTACAGCGACCACGCGGCCGAGACGGGAGCCACCCCGCCCACCGAGCCCGTCGTGTTCATGAAGGCGCCCAACACCGTGGTCGGCCCCGACGACGAGATCCTGGTGCCGCGCGGCAGCGTGAAGACCGACTGGGAGGTCGAGCTGGCCGTCGTCATCGGCGAGACCTGCCGCTACCTGGAGTCGAGGGAGGAGGCGCTGGCCAGGATCGCCGGTTACGCGATCTCCAACGACGTCTCCGAGCGCGAGTTCCAGCTGGAGCGCGGCGGCCAGTGGGACAAGGGCAAGTCGTGCGAGACGTTCAACCCGCTCGGCCCATGGCTGGTGACCGCCGACGAGGTGGGCGACCCGCAGGACCTCGGCATGCGGCTGTGGGTCAACGGCGAGCGGCGCCAGGACGGCAACAGCAAGAACATGATCTTCGACGTGGCCGAGGTCGTGCGCTATCTCAGCGGGTTCATGGTGCTGGAGCCCGGCGACGTCATCAACACCGGCACGCCCGCGGGGGTCGCGCTCGGCCTGCCGGGCCAGCCGTACCTCAGGGAAGGCGACGTCGTCGAGCTGGAGATCGACAAGCTCGGACGGCAGCGCCAGACGGTGGGCCAGGCATGAGCGCCTATCGCATCGTGGGCATGGAGACCCACGACATCCGCTTCCCCACCTCGCTGGAGCTGGACGGCTCCGACGCGATGAACCCCGACCCGGACTACTCGGCCGCCTACGTCGTGCTCAAGACCGACGACGGCTTCGAAGGACACGGGTTCGCGTTCACGATCGGGCGCGGCAACGACGTGCAGACCACCGCGATCAAGGCGCTGGAGCCGTACGTGATCGGCAGGGACGCCGAGGACCTCGGCGGGCTGTACAAGGAGATGGTCTGGGACTCCCAGCTGCGCTGGCTCGGCCCCGAGAAGGGCGTCATGCACATGGCGATCTCCGCCGTGGTCAACGCCCTGTGGGACCTCAAGGCCAAGCGCGAGGGCAAGCCGCTCTGGCTGCTGCTGGGCGAGATGACGCCCGAGCAGATCGTGGACCTGGTCGACTTCCGCTACCTGAGCGACGCGATGACCCGCGAGGACGCGCTGCGGATCCTGCGCAAGGGCGCGGAAGGCAAGGCCGAGCGGATCGCGCACCTGAAGGAGCACGGCTACCCGGCCTACACGACCTCGCCGGGCTGGCTCGGCTACGGCGACGACAAGCTTCGCCGCCTGTGCAAGGAGGCGCTCGACGACGGCTTCGAGCAGATCAAGCTGAAGGTCGGCGCCGACCTCGACGACGACATCCGCCGCTTCAAGGTCGCCCGCGAGGTCTGCGGGCCCGACTTCCCCATCGCGATCGACGCCAACCAGCGGTGGGACGTCGGCGCCGCCATCCGCTGGGTCAACGCGCTCGCCGAGTTCGCCCCTCACTGGGTGGAGGAGCCGACCAGCCCCGACGACGTGCTCGGCCACGCCACGATCGCCAGGGCCATCGCCCCGATCAGGGTCGCCACCGGCGAGCACGTCCAGAACCGGATGATCTTCAAGCAGATGCTGCAGGCGGGCTCGCTGTCCTTCCTCCAGCTCGACTCGGCCAGGGTCGGGGGCGTCAACGAGAACATCGCGATCCTGCTGCTGGCCGCCAGGTTCGGCGTGCCCGTCTGCCCCCACGCGGGCGGCGTCGGGCTGTGCGAGCTGGTCCAGCACCTGTCGATGTTCGACTACGTCGCGGTCACGGGCACCATGGAAGGACGGGTCATCGAGTACGTCGACCACCTGCACGAGCACTTCGAGGACCCTGTGGTGATCGAGCACGGCCGCTACACGGCACCGACGCGGCCCGGCTTCAGCTCCGAGATGCGCCG
Source organism: Nonomuraea sp. bgisy101 (assembly GCF_057708945.1). Lineage (NCBI taxonomy): Bacteria > Bacillati > Actinomycetota > Actinomycetes > Streptosporangiales > Streptosporangiaceae > Nonomuraea > Nonomuraea sp. bgisy101. The sequence continues at coordinate 27,087 of NZ_JBYITD010000031.1, read as the reverse complement.
CGAGTCGATCGCCGCCCACTCCTTCCCCGACGGCGAGGTCTGGAGGAATCAGTGACAGACATCAGAGCTCTCGTCACCGGCGGCGGGTCGGGCATCGGCCTCGCCACCGCCGAGGCGTTCGCCGCGCGTGGCTGGCAGGTCGCCTGCCTGGACCTCAACCCGCCGGGCGACCCGTTCATCGCGGTCAAGGCCGATGTCACCGACGACGACCAGGTCCGTGCGGCCGTCGCCGAGGCCGCCGAGCGCATGGGCGGTCTGGACGTCCTGGTGAACAACGCGGGCATCGGCGCGCAGGGCACGATCGAGGACAACCCCGACGCCGAGTGGCAGCGGGTCTTCGACGTCAACGTCCTCGGCATGGTGAGGGTGTCCAGGGCGGCGCTGCCGTACTTGAGGGAGTCGGGCCACGCCTCGATCGTGAACACCTGCTCCATCGCCGCCACGGCGGGACTGCCGAACAGGGCCCTCTACAGCGCGACCAAGGGCGCCGTGCTGTCGCTGACGCTGGCCATGGCGGCTGACCACGTGCGGGAGGGGATCAGGGTCAACTGTGTCAACCCCGGCACCGCCGACACTCCGTGGGTCGGCAGGCTGCTGGACGCCGCCGAGGATCCGGAGGCCGAGCGGGCCGCGCTCAACGCCCGCCAGCCGATGGGTCGCATGGTCTCCGCAAGGGAGGTGGCCGCGGCCATCACCTACCTGGCCGGCCCGGAAGCGGGCGCGACCACCGGCACCTCGCTCGCTGTGGACGGCGGCATGCAGGGCCTCCGTCTACGCCCGAGCAACGAAGTACACACCCCCCAAGAAGAGGCGAAATCATGAAGTTCGGCCCCGTGGTCGCGAGCGCGGCCCTATTGGCTCTCATCACCGCGTGCGGCTCCACCGAGAGCGGCACCAGCCCGAGTGCCGCCGCGGGCGGCGGCGCGGGTGAGAAGATCGGCATCGACCACCCGCGGGCCGACTCCGACTTCTGGAACTCCTACATCAAGTACGTCCCGAAGATGGCGGCCGAGCTCAAGGTCGACCTGATGAACCCGACCAACTCGCAGAACGACGTCGCCAAGCTGGTCGCCAACACGCAGGCGCTGGTCAGCCAGGGCGCCAGGGTCATGGTCATGGCGCCGCAGGACACCGGCGCGATCGCCTCCACCCTCCAGCAGCTGGAGAACAAGAAGATCCCGGTCGTGACCGTGGACACCCGTCCCGACAAGGGCAAGGTCTTCATGGTCGTGCGCGCCGACAACCGCGCCTACGGCACCAAGGCCTGCGAGTTCCTCGGCGAGAAGCTGGGCGGCAAGGGCAAGGTCGTCGAGCTGATGGGCGCGCTGTCGTCGGTCAACGGCCGCGACCGCGCCGAGGCGTTCCGCGAATGCATGAAGAGCAAGTTCCCCGGGATCACGGTCTTCGAGGAGCCCACCGAGTGGGACGGCGGCAAGGCGGCCTCGATGCTGCAGACCCGCCTGGAGCAGAACCCCGACGTCAAGGGCATCTACATGCACGCGGGCGGCGTCCACCTGGCCCCGACGCTGCAGGTGCTGAAGGCCAAGGGACTGCTGGTCGCCCCCGAGGACCCCAAGCACGTGTTCGTGGTGTCGAACGACGGCATCCCGCAGGAGTTCGAGGCGATCCGCAAGGGCGAGATCGACGCGACCGTCTCCCAGCCGGCCGACCTGTACGCGAAGTACGCGCTCTTCTACGCCAAGGCCGCGGCGGAGGGCAAGACGTTCAAGGCGGGGCCGACCGACCACGACTCGACCATCATCGAGCTCCCGAACGGGCTCGAGGACCAGCTTCCCGCTCCGCTCGTGACCAAGGAGAACGTCGACGACCCCAACCTCTGGGGTAACCAGGTCAAGTAATGAACAATCACGTTGAAGCCCGGAACATCGTGAAGCGCTTCGGTCCGACCGTCGCGTTGAACGGGGCCGGCATCACCATCAAAGAGGGCGAGACCCACGCCCTTGTCGGCAGGAACGGCGCGGGGAAGTCCACCCTGGTGTCGATCCTGACCGGGCTCCAGCGCCCAGACGAGGGCGAGGTGCTGTTCTCGGGACAGGCCGCGCCCGCCCTCGCCGACAGGGACGCCTGGCGGCGGCGGGTCGCCTGCGTCTACCAGAAGTCGACGATCATCCCGCAGCTGTCGGTCGCGGAGAACCTCTTCCTCAACAGGCAGACGGACGGCGGGATGATCAGGTGGAGGGGCCTGCGCGCCAGGGCCCGCGAGGTGCTGGAGACCTACCAGGTCGACATCGACGCCGATGTGCTCGCCGGAGACCTCGGCGTCGAGCAGCGCCAGCTCGTCGAGATCGCCCGCGCGCTGTCGTTCGGGGCGACGTTCATCATCCTCGACGAGCCGACCGCCCAGCTCGACGGGCCCGCCATCGAGCGGCTCTTCGAGCGCATGCGCTCGCTGCGCGAGCAGGGCGTCACCATGATGTTCATCTCCCATCACCTCGACGAGGTGTACGAGATCTGCCAGAGCGTCTCGGTCTTCCGCGACGCCCGGCACATCATGACCAGCCCGGTCGCCGATCTGCCGCACGACGAGCTGGTCGCGGCCATGACCGGCGAGGCCAGCGCCGCCTACGAGTACCGCTCCCGTACGGCGGGCGACGACGTGGTGATCGCCGCGGAGGGTCTGGCGCTGCGGGGCCGCTACGAGGACGTCGACCTGCGGGTGCGCTCCGGCGAGATCGTCGGGCTCGCGGGCTCGGGCAGCAGCGGCAAGGTCGGGCTGGCCGAGACCCTGGTGGGCCTGCGCAGGGCCGACGCGGGCGTGGTGAGCGTCAACGGCACCCCGATCAGGGACGTGCCGTCGGCGCTCAGGGCGGGGCTCGGGTTCGTGCCCCAGGACCGGCACCACGAAGGCTTCGTCCCGCTGCTGTCGATCGCGGAGAACGTCACCATTCCCATCGCTCACAAGCTCGGGAGGTTCGGCTACGTGTCGCCCGCTGCTCGGCGGGCCCGTGGCGTACAGATGATCGACGAGCTGGACATCAAGACCGAGGGGCCGGACCAGCCGGTCGGCGACCTGTCAGGCGGCAACGCCCAGAAGGTCGTGCTCGCCAGGGCGCTGGCGGACGATCCCCGGGCGGTCGTGGTGATCAACCCGACGGCGGGCGTCGACGTCAAGGCAAAGCAGTCGCTGCTCGGCGCGGTCGAGGACGCCGTCGCGCGAGGCGCGGGCGCCGTCCTGGTCTCCGACGAGCTCGACGACCTGCGCGTCTGCGACAGGGTGCTGGTGATGTTCCACGGCAGAATCGTGAAGGACGTGCCGCGTGGCTGGAGTGACCACGAGCTCGTGGCCGTGATGGAAGGTATCGAACAGTGACGACGATGACCGCACCCGCCCCCCGCCTCAAGATCGCGAGATTCCGCGACCTGACGTTGGTGCCGGTGATCGTGCTCCTGCTGGTCGTGGGCGCGTTCGTGGACCCGGTGTTCCTCAGTCCCGGCAACCTGATCAACGTCCTGCAGCAGCAGTCGGCGCTCGCGCTGGTCGTGCTGGCCGAGGCGCTGATCCTGATCGCGGGCAAGTTCGACCTGTCGCTGGAGTCGACGGTCGGCATGGCGCCGGCGATCACGGTGCTGATGATCCCCGCGGCCTCCGGCGGCATGGGGCTGCTGGCCATCCCGATCTGCCTGCTCATCGGCGCGGCGATCGGCGCGTTCAACGGGTTCCTGATCCTGAAGTTCCAGCTGTCGGCGTTCGTCGTGACGCTGGCCATGCTGATCGTCGTGCACGGCCTGCACCTGGGGCTGACCGGCGGCAAGAGCCTGTTCGAGCTGCCCGACTCGCTGCTGTACCTGGGCAGCGCCACCTGGCTCGGCCTGCCCGCCGCCATCTGGATCGCCGGCGTGCTGTTCGCGATCGGCATCGTCGCGCTCGGCTACTTCCGCCTCGGCCGTGCCCTCTACGCCATCGGCGGCAACGCCGACGCCGCCAGGGCCGCGGGCATCAGGGTCGAGCGGGTGCTGTGGAGCGTGTTCATCATCGGCGGCGCGCTCGCCGCGCTGGCGGGAATCCTGGAGACGGGCCGCCTCGGCGGCATCAGCGCCAACCAGGGCGTCGGCTGGATCTTCATGGTCTTCGCGGCCGCGGTCATCGGCGGCGTCAGCATGGACGGCGGCAAGGGCACGATCTTCGGCGCCCTCACCGGCGTCCTCGTGATCGGCCTGGTGGAGAACATCCTCACGCTCAAGGGCGTGCCGGGCGAGTGGAAGCAGCTCGTCTACGGAGTGATCATCCTGGTGGCTCTGATGATCAGCCGGGTGGCCGGAGGAAAGGCACAGGACTGATGCAGCGACTGGCGCTGAGGGCCAGGCTCAAGGCGGGGTGCGAGGAGCTCTACGACAGGGAGCACGCCACCATTCCCGCCGAGCTCGAAGAGGCCATGAGGGAGCACGGCGTCTACTCGTGGCGGATCTGGCGCGACGGCCTCGACCTGTTCCACTTCGTCGAGGTCGAGGACTACGCCGCGCTCCAGGAGGCGCTGAAGGACAACGCCGCCGACCAGGCATGGCAGGCCAGGATGAACCGCCTGCTCGACGGCGACTTCGACAAAGACTCCTGCGGGCTCAAACTGGTCTGGGAGATGCGATGACGCTCACGCTGCCGGCGTTCGGCTTCGGTGGCGCGCCGATCGGCAACCTCTACGCGGAGGTCACCGACGAGGACGCGCGCGCTGCCGTCGAGACCGCATGGGACACCGGGACGCGCCTGTTCGACACCGCGCCCCACTACGGCCTCGGCCTGTCGGAGCGCCGTCTCGGCGCGGCGCTGGCCGGGCGCGCGGGCTACGTCCTGTCCACCAAGGTCGGCCGGCTGCTGGTGCCCGCCGAGCCCGCGCCCGACACCGACGGCTTCGCCGTCACCGCCGGCCTGCGCAGGCGGTGGGACTTCTCCGCGTCCGGCGTCCGCAGGTCGATCGAGGAGTCCTTGGTACGGCTCGGCCTGCCCTCGATCGACCTCGCGCTCATCCACGACCCCGACGACCACGCCGAGCAGGCGCTCTCGGAGGCCTACCCCGAGCTGGCCGCCATGCGCGACGAGGGCCTGGTCAAGGCGATCGGCCTCGGGATGAACCAGTGGCGGCTGCCGCTGCGCTTCGTCCAGGAGACCGACATCGACGTGGTCATGCTCGCGGGACGGTACACGCTCCTCGATCAGACGGGCCTGCCGCTGCTGGAGGAGTGCGCGGCGCGCGGCGTGCGGGTGATCGCCGCGGGAGTGTTCAACAGCGGCCTGCTCGCCACCGACGAGCCGGGCGCCACGTTCAACTACACGCCCGCGCCCGCCGAGCTGGTGGAAAGGGCGGCGAAGATCGCCGCGGTCTGCGCGCGGCACGGTGTGACGCTGCCGCAGGCGGCGATCGCGTTCCCGCTGCGGCATCCCGCGGTGGCCTCGATCGTCCTGGGCGCGAGGAACGCGGACGAGGTGCGCAGGAACGCCGCGCTCGCCGAGCGGCAGGTGCCCGAGGAACTGTGGGAGGAGCTCGGTTAGCGGCCGGGGCGGTGAAGGACCCGGCCGCCGGGTGTTCCGCCACGGTGGATGAGGTGTCGCGCGCCCGGGTCAGCCGGGCGCGCCCTGGCGCATCCCGTTGAGCGCCGTGTCCACGAGGGCGTTGACGTACTCGTGGGTGAGCGGCCCTCCGCGCTGCATCCAGCGGTTGAGCAGCGGCCCCCACAGCAGGTCGATCGCCAGGTCCAGATCGAGGTCTACGGCGAGCTGTCCCGCCTCCTTGGCCGCCCGCAGCCGTTTCCTCTTGAGCTCCCGCATCGGCAGGTCGAGCCGCTCGGCGTAGGCGGCGGCCAGTTCGGCGTCATGGACGATCTCGGTGTTGAGCGCGCGCATCGGCTCGTCGAAGCGGGGATCGTTGAGCTCGTCCACCGTGGCGGACAGGACCGTCTTCAGGTCGGCGGCCAGGTCGCCGGTGTCGGGCAGGGCCGCGTCGTCGCCCGGCCCTCCGCCCATGAGCGCGAGGAAGGCGTCGAAGAGCACCGCGCCCTTGGACGGCCACCAGCGGTAGATCGTCTGCTTGCCGACGCCCGCGCGCGCGGCGATGCCCTCGATGCTGAGCTTGGCGTAGCCGACCTCGCCCACGAGGTCGAAGGCGGCGGTGAGGATGGCCTGCCGAGAGGTCTCGCTCCGCCGGGCCGGGTTCGCTGTCACGGGACACACCCTACATTAGACGAGACGGACCGTCTTGACATCGCGATGGCAAGGGGTCATAGTTGCCTTCACGAAGCGAGACGAACCGTCTCGACTCACATAGCGATCGGAGCCGTACCCATGCGTACCCCGCGAACCGTCAGGACCTGGTTCATCACCGGCGCCAGCCGCGGTCTTGGCCGCGCGTTCGCCGAGGCCGCGCTGGAGCGTGGCGACCAGGTGGTCGCCGTGGCCAGGAACGTCGAGCCGTTGCGCGAGCTCACCGCCGCCTATGAGGACACCCTGCTCGTGATGCCACTCGACGTCACCGACCGCGCCGCGGTGCTCGCCACGGTGTCCGCCGCCCGCGACCACTTCGGCAGGCTCGACATCGTCGTCAACAACGCGGGCACCATGTCCTCCGGCATGATCGAGGAGTTCACCGAAGAGGAGGCCCGCGCCCAGCTGGAGGTCAACTTCTTCGGCGCCCTCTGGGTCAGCCAGGCCGCCATGCCGTACCTGCGCGAGCAGGGCGCGGGGCACATCGTGCAGATCTCCAGCATCGCCGGGCTCGGCGGGTTCCCCACGACCGGACTGTACAGCGCGAGCAAGTTCGCGCTGGAAGGCATGAGCGAGGCGCTGGCCATGGAGGCCGCGAACTTCGGCGTCAAGCTCACGATCGTGCAGCCAGGCGGCTACTGGACCGACCTCTACACCAGCATGACCGCGACCACGCCGCTGCCGCCCTACGCGCCCCTGCGGGCGGAGCTGGAGAAGCAGTGGGCGGAGGGCTCGATCGACAGCGAGCCTCGCCTGGCCGCCGAGGCGGTGCTGAAGCTCGTCGACAGCGAAGAGCCGCCGCTGCGGCTCCTGCTCGGCAGCATGGTGTACGACCTAGCCTTCGGCATCTCCCAGCAGCGGATGGCCACCTGGGGCGCGTGGGAGCAGGTCAGCCGCGCGGCCGAGCACGCCGTCCAGGCCCCGGGCACGTGAGCGGTCACGCGCCGGTCGGCACGAAGATCCACGCCTTCGACTCGCCGTGCTCGTAGGGCGAGTCGAGGCGCTTGGCCACCACGCCGGGCAGGCCCTGCTCGCGAGCGGCCCTCCCGACCGCCTCGGGCGCGCCGGGCCACGCCGGCGCGGTCTGCCATCTGGCCCCCGCGATCTCCAGTGCCTCCAGCGCCACCCTCCGCTTCCTGTACGGCTCGGCGACCAGCGAGCGGCCGTCGTCGTAGAGCAGGTCGTAGGCGATGTACACCTCCTCCTCGCCCGCCAGAGTGACGATCTCGCCGTCGAGCACCGCCGTACGGCTGCCGAACCGCCCGGCCAGCGGTCTGAGCAGCGGCACGCTCGTGCGCCCTCCCTCGATCAGCGCCGGCGTCCTCCGCCCGCCCCACGCGAACTCGAACGCGTACTCCCCGGCGTTCCTCGGCGGCTTGGCGCGTCGCACCGGGAGCATCGGGACGAGCTCGGGCAGCGGATCCCTCAACGGCGGATCCATGCGATGGATCATCCAGTTCTTCCCGCGCGTCTGGAACAGCACGTACCTGCCCTGCGCCCGCTCGCCGCGCAGCACCACCTTGACCTCGCGGTCCGACCACTTCTCCGTCTCGTAGGCGCCCCGGTCCCAGACCGTCATCGTGCCGCCGCCGTACTCGCCGCGCGGGATCTCACCCTCGAACGTCAGGTACTCCATCGGATGGTCCTCGGTGCGGACCGCCAGATGGTTGGTCGCCGGATCCTCCGGCAGGCCCTTCGGTATCGCCCACGAGGCGAGCACTCCGTCGCGCTCCAGCCGCAGGTCCCAGTGCAGCGACCGGGCATGATGCTCCTGGATGACGAACGTGTCGTCGCCCCCCGGCTCGGGCGCCTCGCCGGGCACCGGCTCAGGCGTCTTCGACGGGTCTCTCTTGCCGCGATACTGCTCCAGCTTGTCGGCCACGAGGTGGTACTACCCGTTACGTTCGTACCTGGTGATCCACAGGCCGGGAATCACCTCGACATCCTCGACCCGGGTGAAGCCGAGCCGCTCGTACAGGGTCCGCGCGGGCACGTTGTCGCGGCCGGTGGACACGACGGTCGTCCTCCCACCGGCTCTGCCGAGCAGCTCGCCGACCAGCGCCCGCCCGATGCCCCGCCGATGCGCGCGAGGGTCGACGACGAGGCGGTCGATGTCGACCAGGTCCTCGGTCTCCGTCCACGCCACCGCGCCGACCAGCGTGCCGTCGTCGTCGAACGCGCCCCGCCACGCGAGAGGGGCGGCGAGGAGTTCGTCGAGCGACTCGCGCAGGGGTGGGATGCGGTCGTCGCCGATGAGGGCCGCTTCCACGGCGTAGGCGGCGTGCTGCAGGTCCAGGAGGGTCTTGTCGGGCTTGAGATCATCCATGCGCATCCGCTGAGTATCCCAGCCCGCGCCCTGCTCGGCCGGGTCCGCCCGCGCAGCCCTCGAGGCCCTCCGACCCGAGGGCCGGTCGCGTTCGCGCGGTCGTCCAGGGCGGTCCTCGAAGCCCCTCCGCTCCGAGGACCGCCACGCGTGACCTGCTGTCCGGTTCAGATGGACGCGATCGGCTCCGGGGGCCTGACCGTGCACGTGGGGGCGTCTTCCGCCCGCATCGCCCTGACCTCGGCCATGAACAGCTGGGTCGGCAGCACGTACGGCTCCGCCGCCGCCATGTCCACCTGGTAGCCCATGTCCTGCAGGGCCGCCACCGAGGTCCTGCTGATCGGGTTGCCCAGGTGCGACACCCTGCTGGTCATCAGCTCGACCCCGAACACCGACTCGCGCCAGTGCCCGCCGACGCTGCCGGGACCGCCGACGTTCTCCACCGGCACGGGATGCGCCTCCGCCGCCCCCAGCAGCACGCCGAACTCCCTGCCCGCCGCGGGCCCCACGAAGATCGGGTCGGTTCCGCCGAGCCCCGTCACCAGCCCGAGAGACTCCCAGATCGTGCCGAAGCCCAGCGCGTGGCCCATCTCGTGCACGATCACGTCGTGCAGCAGCCCCGTCTGCTCCATCCGGTCCAGGTCGAAGGTGTCGAACCGCATCACGCCGACCGCGGGGAGCGAGCTGCCGTTCCTGATCAGCAGCGGCCCCGCCTGCCCCAGAACGTTGCCCTGCTCGTTCCCAGGACCGTCGATCTTCGCTCCCTCCGCGAGGATCACGAGGTCGTCGATCCGCTCGCCCGCCACGATGCCCTCCGGCAGGCCCTCCAGGTCCGGGATCCGTACGTCGGGGAGGTCGCCCACGATGACCCGCGCCCAGCGATCGGCCGCGGCGGCGAACGCCGCCTTCTGCGTCTCGCTCAGCCCGCCGAGGAAGCGGACCTCGATCGTGTACGGCGACTCGGTGTTCGCCAGCGCCTTTGCTCGCCGCGCGTCGGCACGCGCCAGATGGATGTCCATCTCCCACCATCTCCTCGAGATGTCGTCTGATGGGAGTTTCCGTGACGACATGGGGATCGCGCCTGAGTACGCCCCTACTCATCCCCGCGTGCACGGGACTCGCACCAGAAGGAAAGGCAGGCCCGTCACCAGCGCACGTGACCTTCGTCCGTGCCGCCGCCCTGCAGGCCGTCCTCCCGTCCTCGCGCGGCACGTCGGTCACCTCGACGTGGCCAGACTCCCCCTTCGCCACCGCGAGCGCCCTCGTCCTCACCGGGCTGCCGAGCTTGCTCCAGTTCGTCCTGCCTGACCTGGAACCCAGCCTCATGCGCGATACTGCCGCCATCGCCGACGGCCAGTGGTGGCGGATGGTGACAGCCCTGGTGGTGCAGGACGGCGGCCTTCTCGGAACGTGTCAACCTCGCCACGCTGGCCGTGGTCGGCTATGTCGCCGAGCGCGCGCTCGGACCGGCCCGATGGGTCGTTCTGTACGCGGCGGGCGCGGCGGCCGGGGAGGTGAGCGGCTACCTGCTCAACGATCCGGGCGCGGGAAGCTCCATCGCCGTCTGCGGCCTGGCGGGCGGGGTCGCGCTGGCGTCGTCCGCGCTCGAACGCTCGGTGGGCGCCCGTTACGCGGTCATGGTCGGCTTCTCGGCCTTCGCGGCTCCACCCTGGGCGCCATCGTCATGGTCGCCGGCTGCGCGGCCGCCGTCCTACTCGTCGTCCACCGTGACCGCGTCCCCGCCTCGGCCCTCGCCGCCGCCCCTCTGGTCGTCGGGCTCGCGCTGGCGGCCGTGCCCGACCTTCACGGACCCGCCCTGCTGGGCGGCCTGATCGCCGGATGGGTCACGAACGGGAAGTTCCCTTCGACACCCAGGAGCGCGCCGCTCGCGTGACGAGCGATCCCATCGCGGATCCCTCGTCAGACGAGCGGCGGGGGCCGTTTCGAGCGTCACGCCTCCACGCCTCCACGCCTCCACGCCTCCACGCCTCCACGCCTCCACGCCTTGCGTCGCCACCAGGCCAGGGCTCACCTTCGCCTGCCAGGCGGGCTTGACATCATGCTGCCCTGCGGTAATCTCTTCCCTAGAGAAGATAAATATCCAAAGCAGATTCTTCTTCAAAGAAGCTAATTGCCGGAAGGGTAGTGACATGAACCACAGCAGCACCATCGAGGCCGACACCGCCGCCGTTCGCGCCCTGCTGGAGCGGACCTGTGAAGCCTGGGGACGCGGCGACGGCGCGGCCTACGGCGAGTCGTTCACCGCCGACGCCACCGACGTGACCTTCGTCGGCACCGTCTACCACGGCGGAGAGGAGATCGGCCGAGCCCACCAGGTCCTGTTCGACAGCTTCCTCAAGGGCACCCGTCTGGCCATGAAGATCGTCGACATCCGCTTCTACGGCCCCGACACCGCCGTCGTCGTCAGCCACGGCGACGTCTACAAGACCAAGCCCAAGAAGCTCGGCAAGGTGCAGACCTACACCGTGGTCCGCGAGCAGGACGGCCAGTGGCGCATCGCCGCCATCCAGAAGACCAAGCGGCAGAACCTCATGGAGGCCATCTCCTTCAGGTTCCAGCCCGCCAGCAGGCCCCGTACCTCCCGCTGAGTCGCACCAGCCGGCACCGAGGAGGACACCTCCATGGCCTCCATCGCCGTCGCGCACCCACCGGCAGGACGACCCCCGCACCTCCCGAAGGTCCTGGCGACTCCCATCCTCAGTACCTCCTGCGAAGGTTCTGGCTGCCTCCATCCTCGGTACCTCCTGCGAAGGTTCTGGCTGCCTCCATCCTCGGTACCTCCTGCGAGGTCCTGGCTGCTTCCAACCTCAGCACCTCCCGCGAGGTCCTGGCGGCTTCCAACCTCGGTACCTTCCGCGAGGACCTGGCAGCCTCCATCCTCAGCACTTCCTGCGAGGTCCTGGCCGCCCCCGCTCCTCGACGACCTCGCCAGCTACCGCCCAGCGGTGGCCGCCCCTCCCTTGCCCGCCCACGTCTCCTACCGGGCCGCCCACCGTCTCTTCCCGTCCGCCGACGGTCGACCAGCCGTGCGCTTCCCCGCCCCGCCCCGATACCTCTGGCGGCGACGGTCTGGCCCGCCGCCTCGGCTGGATACCTCTGGCGGCGACGGTCTGGCCCGCCCTCCCGCGGCACCGGCCGGCTCGCGGTGGCGGCGCGCCGACCCGGTCATGACGACGGTGCGCTGGTCGCGGTCATGACGACGGTGCGCTGGTCGCGGTCATGACGACGGTGCGCTGACTTCGTCATGACGACGATGTGCTGACTCCGTCACAACGACGATGTGTGGACCGGTCGTGGTGGCGCGCCGACCGGGTGGGGGCGGGCCGTCGTGCCAACCCGGTAGCGTCAACACGGTCGCGATCGGCGAAACCGGCTCGGGCACCATCGCGTGGGTGGTGTGATGGGTGATGCTCCGGGCAGCCGTTCGAGGGCGTGCCCGATGTGAGCCATTGCCGAAAGGAACTGAGGGCGAGACGTGACGTTCGTGAAACGCCTCTACCGGTGGTTCGCCACCATGATCCATGAGCTGACAAAGTTCGGCATCGTCGGCGCTCTCGCCTTCGTGCTGGACACGGGCATGTTCAACCTGCTCAACCTGGTCCTCGGCATGGGCCCGCTGACGTCCAAGGTGCTGACGGCGGCGGTCTCGATCTCCTTCGCCTACGCCGGCAACCGCTTCTGGACCTTCCGCCACCGCGAGCAGAGCGGGCTCGGCCGGGAGTACTTCCTGTTCTTCCTGCTCAACGGCGTCGCCCTGCTGTTCGGCCTCCTGGTGATCGGCTTCACCACGTACACGCTCAAGCTGACCGACCCGCTCAGCGTGAACATCGCCAACATCGTCGGCGTCGGTCTCGGCACGCTGTTCCGGTTCTGGTCCTACAAGCGCTGGGTCTTCCTGGAGGCCACCGAGCCCATCCCCGTCGAGCTGCCCGAGGCCAAGCAGCGCCGGTAGGCCGTGCACGCTCCTTGACCGCGCCACGACCCCCAGCGGCGGGCGGACGCGCGAAGGAGCGACCGCGCCCTAGCCGGTCGTGTAACTCACCAGGAGGTCCGCCACCTGTTTCGGGCGGCTGAGCGCGACACAGTGGCTGCCCGGGATCTCGTCAGGGGTGATGCCGAGGCGTTCGGGGACGATCCTGCGGAAGAGGTCGGCGGGGAAGAAACGGTCGTCCCTGCACAGCACGAACCTCGTCGGCACATCGGGCCACTTGTCGAGCGGCCACGGCGAACCCATCGGCGTCGCCGACTGGTCGCGCCCCCTGCGCAGCGCCTCCTCGGCCAGCGGCCGGGGGACATCATGGAGAAAGCTGACGAACGGGTCGTCGCTGCCGGTCTTGCCGCCGTCTCGTGCCGCCTGTTCCCGTACGGCGTCGGCGTAGCCGGTGTTGTCCCACCAGTCTCCCGGTGCCTCCCCGGGGGAGGGGACCATCCCGGCCAGCAGTACCAGCACCTCGGTGGGAAGCCGAGCCGCGACGAGCGGCGCGGTGAAACCGCCGAACGACTGGCCCACCACGACCAGGCCCTCCCGGTCGCCGACGGCCTCGACCACGGTGTCCGCGTATTCGGTCAGCCCGGCGGAGTCGTCGTCGCACGGCAGGTCGGGAGCGACCACGTCGTGTCCGCGCGCACGCAGCTCGGCCTCCACCAGGTGCCAGTACCAGCCGACGTCCGCCGCGCCGTGGATCAAAACAAAGGTGGCCATGGCCGCAAGCCCCCGTTCTTGAGGTGACCAGCGTGACGCTACCTCCGGCCACTGACAGTTCCGGGGGTCCCGAGACGCGCGTGAGCCCTTTCCGCCGACGGACGCGACGCCAGGGGCCTCGTGCTCGCGATCGGCCGGAAGACCTGGTTCGCGCACACCCCGGCGTCGCGAACCCCCGGCGTCGTGGACAGGCTGGTGTCGCGGGGCGCCGGGAGGAAGGGGCCGCTCCGTCCAAGCGGTACCGCCCCGATAATGGGTCGATGTCCGGATGGGAAGCGGCTGTGCGGCGGATGTACGACGTCTTCGGGCACGTCACCAGACCCGAACGCATGGACGGCTGCCTCCACTGTGTCGAGCCGGGCCAGGAGCGGCCCCTCCTGGCAGGACCGGTCGGATCGATCGAGGCCGCCGTACTGGCTCGCTACGCCGCCAGAGCCCTCAACACCTGGGGTGGTGTCGCCGAGTTCCGCTACTTTCTGCCGCGCCTGCTCGAGTGCGCGGCCGCGGATGCCTTCGTCTACCCCGATCCCGAGATCGTCTTCGGCAAGCTCGCCTCCGCTGAATGGCGGACCTGGCCGGACGAGGAGCGCGACGCCGTCACGGGATTCCTGAGCGAGTGGTGGCACGAGACGCTGCGCCGTCATCCTGTCCACCCCTCGATGGACACGGTGGTGTGCGCCCTGGCAGCCACCGGCATGGACCTCGCGCCCTGTCTGCAGGCCTGGAGCAGGCTCGACACCGACGCCGCCATCAACCATCTGTACGACTTCGTCCAGACCGGCCTGTCGGGTCAACGCCTGACCAACGCCTTCTGGGACCGCCGCAGCGCCGCCTACCGGCAGCTCCTGACCTGGCTCACCGGCGGGCCTGCCGCCGCCGCCGTCGAGGCCGCCTTCGCCGCGGAGACGCGCGAGCCCGTGCTCGAACGGCTCGCCGCCATCCACCCGGCCCTGCTCCCATCCCCATGAGGCCTGGACGAGCAGGTCAGGCGACATCGCCCCTGTGCCGAGGATGAGGCCGACGGGGCGGTGCCCACAGGCGATCAACGGCCGCCGGCGGGTCGGCCTGTCACGCGGCCGCGAGACACGTACGCTGACGGGTCGGCCTGTCACGCGGCCGCGAGACACGGACACCGGCAACCCCGTGCCGAACCAGACCGAGAGGCACGACGAAGACGAGAGCGTCAGGGCTCAATCTTTGGAAGTCCTCCCCGGAGAAGGCAGGCGTTGTCCGGAGGCGCGCCCCGGCTGGGGGTTCAGGGGGCTCGACCCGCAGGAAGATCTGCCCGAGCCGCGCCCGCCCAAGGGGAAGGTCGATGCCGTCAGAGGGCCTTCTTGAGCCAGGATTCCACCCCGGCCACGTGCACGATCGCCCACGAGCGTGCCACCTCGGCCTGCCGTGAGGCGATCGCCTCGTAGATCGCGATGTGCTGTTCCTGCGTCTTCTCCAGCGCCCCCTCCTGTGTCAGTCCGCGCCAGATGCGGGCCCTCGTCGTCGGCCCCGAGAGGCTCTCGATGAACGAGCACAGGACCGCGTTGCCCGACCCCTGGGCGATCCGCTGGTGGAAGGTGAGGTCGTTGGCTACCAGCTCCTCGATCGTCGGCTCGGCGGGCAGCGAGTCGAGGACCGCCTTCAGTTCGGCGATGTCGTCGTCGGTCATCGTGACCGCGGCCATCGCGGTGGCGGCGGGTTCGAGGATGCGGCGTACCTCGAAGAACTGGATCACGGTGTCGTCACGGTGCAGGTCGAGGACGAACGACATCGTGTCGAGCAGGAGCCGTGGTTCGAGGCTGGTGACGTAGGTGCCGTCGCCCTGCCGTACGTCGAGGACGTTGATGAGCGCCAGGGCCCGTACGGCTTCGCGCAGCGAGTTGCGGGACAGGCCGAGGCGTTCGGCCAGGTCGGCCTCCTTGGGCAGCCTGTCGCCCGGGGAGAGCTCGCCCGAGAGGATCATGTGCTTGATCTTGTCGATCGCCGCGTCGGTGACCGCCACGTGTTTCCCCCTAGACATCGGATGTCTAGGAGTGTAAGGCCACGAAGCGGACAGGATCGACCTCTGGGAGCCGCCGGATCAGGCCGCGGGCCTCCAGGGCGCGGAGGTGGGCGGCCGCTTCGCCCGCCGCCATGCCGCGGAGTATGGGGGAGAGGTCCGCCCACGGGCGGTTCCACGTCATGCGGGCGGCGATCTCCCAGATGGTGAGAGGCTCGGTGACCAGGGCGGCCAGCCGTTCGAGCTTGTCCTCGTGGTGGGCGCGGATCTCGGCGGCGCGCGCGGCGGCGTCGGGGAGGGTCCACTCGTGGGCGGGGAGCGCCTCGGTGAGGCCCAGCGCGGCGACCCGGTCCAGCGAGGCTAGAAAGTCCGCCAATGGATCAACATCGTCCCGATCGTAGGGATAAATGCCGATATGGGGGGTGATGTCGGGCAGGATGTGGTCGCCGGTGAACAGCCGGGCGGCGTCCTCCAGATGAAGGCACAGGTGGCCTGGCGTGTGGCCGGGGGTGTGGACGGCGCGCAGGACCCGGCCCGGCACGTCGATCAGGTCGCCGTCGCGCAGCTCCCTGTCGGGTTGGGCGGGCGGGTCCGGCCGTGCGTCCGCGATGGAGGGCAGCTCGTGCGCTCCCGCGCCCGCCCGCCGCAGCATCTCTGACTGGAAGTCGTGGTGCTCGCCCTCGCCGAGGCCGCGCATGAGCTTGACCAGCTGTGCGTCCGCCTCGTGCATCGCGATCCACGCGCCCGACTCCTCGCGCACCCGTCCGGCGAGCCCCGCGTGGTCGGGGTGGAAGTGGGTGACGACCACGCCGCGCACGTCGCGCACGTCGACGCCCACGGCCGCCAGCCCCGTGCGCAGCGCCTGCCACGCGTCGTGGTGGTTCCAGCCCGCGTCCACCAGCACGGGGCCGGCGGGGGAGTCGATCGCGTAGACCAGCGTGTAGCCGAGTGGATTGCCGGGGATGGGGACGGGCACGCTGCTCACCCCGCCGCCGAGATCGCGGGGTCGCTGGTCGGCGTACGGCCTGCGGCGCGTTCTGGTCATGCGGCTGGCCCCGTTTCGCTCGGCGTCCCCCGTGCCACCGTACGCGCCAGGGCCGGCGTCACGCGACGCGTTCCAGGATGGTGGCCGTGGAGAGCGCGCCGCCCGCGCACATGGTCACCAGCGCCGTCGACAGGTCCGCGCGCTCCAGCTCGTGCAGGGCCGAGGTCACCAGCCTGGCGCCGGTCGCGCCGACAGGGTGCCCGAGCGCGATCGCGCCGCCGTTGACGTTCACCCGGTCCATGTCGGGCTCGTGCACCGAGGCCCATGACAGCACGACCGACGCGAAGGCCTCGTTCACCTCGAACCTGTCGATGTCGCCGATCGTCATGCCCGTCCTGTCCAGCACCGCCGCGGTCGCGTCGACGGGACCGTCCAGGTGGTAGTACGGCTCGGCGCCCACCAGGGTCTGCGCGAGGATGCGGGCTCGGGGCCTCATCCCGTGCCGCCTGGCCGCCGACTCGCTCATGAGCAGCACCGCCGCCGCCCCGTCGGAGATCTGCGAGGAGGTGCCCGCGGTGTGGAACCCGTTCTCGCCGAGCACCGGCTTCAGCGCCGCGAGACTCTCCGCGGTGGTCTCCCTGAGCCCCTGGTCCCTGGAGACCTCGCCCACGGGCGTGATCTCCCTCGCGAACCTTCCGTCCGCCCACGCCTTGGCCGCCAGTTGCTGCGACCTGGCGCCGAACCAGTCGAGCCGCTCCCTGGTCAGCCCTCTCCTGCGCGCGATCCGTTCCGCCGCCGTGAACTGGTCGGGCAGGTCGATCGCCCAGTCGTCGGGCCTGGGTCTGGCGGGCGCCACGTTGCTGCCGAGCGGGGCCCTGCTCATCACCTCGACCCCGCAGGCCACGCCGACCTCGATCACCCCCGCCTGGATCAGCGCGGCCACCAGGTGCACGGCCTGCTGCGACGACCCGCACTGCGCGTCGACGGTGGTGACCCCCGTCTGGTACGGCAGGCCCGCGTACAGCCAGGAGTACCGCCCGACGTGGCCGCCCTGCTCGCCCGCCTGCGTGACGCACCCGGCGAACACCTGCTCGACCAGGCGCGCGTCGAGTCCCGCCCGGTCGAGGAGCCCGTTGAACGCGGTCGCGAGCACCTGCTGGGGTTTGAGCTCCGACAGCCATCCGTTCCGTTTGCCGATCGGCGTCCTGACGGCCTCGACGATCACCGGTGCGCTCACAGCTGCCTCCAGAATGATGCTCTAGAGGCAGACTGTAACGCGTTCTACTTTTTCGCGGAAGGCCCGATTTCCAGGACGATCTTCCCGGTGGTCCTGCCGGTCTCACCGAGTCTGTGGGCCTCGGCCGCCTCCTCCATGGGCAGCACGGCCGCGATCTCCGCGCGCAGCTTCCCTGCCTCGACCAGCGCCGCGATGGCCTTCATCGCGGCGTGATCGGGCTCGACGAGCACGTTCACCGCCCGCACACCCAGCTCGTCGGCTCGCGCGGCGAGCTGCTCGTCCAGGCGCGACAGCACGATCGAGACGAGTGTGCCGCCCGGCCTGAGCGTCTCCAGCGAGCGCTGCCCGTAGTCGCCGCCGATCGTGTCGAGGACGATGTCGACGTCCTTCACCGCGGTGGCGAAGTCCACGGTGCGGTAGTCGATCAGCTCGTCGGCGCCCAGCGAGCGGAGGAGGTCGTGCTTGGGCTCGCTGGCCGTACCGATGACATGGGCGCCGCGCGCCTTGGCGATCTGGACGGCCAGGTGACCGACGCCGCCGGCGGCGGCGTGCACGAGCACCCGGTGGCCGGACCGCAGGCCCGCGGCGTCGACCAGCGCCTGCCAGGCCGTCAGCGCGGCCAGCGGCAGCGCGCCCGCCTGGACGTGGTCGACGTTGGCGGGCTTCCGGGCGAAGGTCCTCGAGGGCGCGGTGACGTACTCGGCGAACGCGCCGTGCGCGAACGGGTAGCGCAGCATGCCGAAGACCTCGTCGCCCGGCTGGTAGAGGGAGGCGCCGATGCCGACCGCCTCGACCACGCCGGAGACGTCCCAGCCGAGCACGAACGGCGGCCGCCCGAGCATGCCGCCCCCCGCCCTGTGCTTCCAGTCGGTCGGGTTGAGCCCCGCCGCGTGCACCCTGACCAGCACCTCGGTCGGCCCCGGCGTCGGCACGGGGACCTCGATCTCCTTGAGGACCTCCGGCCCGCCCAGAACGTCCTGACTGATTGCTCTCATGGGCTCCAGCCTGTCGCTCCCCCGAACAGGGGGCCAAGTGGCCCGATGGCCAAGATATGTAAGGATCGGGCCATGCATCGTGTGGTTGTCCTGGCGCTGGACGGCGTCATCCCCTTCGAGCTCAGCCTCGCCGCGCGGATCTTCGGCGCGGCGGGCGACCGCTACGAGGTCATCACCTGCACGCTGGACGGCGCCCCCGTGCGGACGCACGCCGACTACTCCATCGCGGTCGAGCACGGCGCCGGCGTGCTCGCCACCGCCGACACGGTCGTCATCCCCGCCGCCGAATGGTTCGGCGACGTCAGGCAGCCGGCCGACCTGCCTGCCGCGCTGGTCGAGGCCCTGTCCACGGTACGGCCCGGCACCCGCGTCGTCTCGATCTGCCTGGCCGCGTCCGTCCTGGCCGCCCTCGGCCTCCTGGACGGCCGGCCCGCCACCACGCACTGGGCCCACGCCGAGGACTTCAGACGGCGCTTCCCCGCGGTGGCGGTCGCGCCGGAGGTGCTGTTCGTGGACGACGGCGACGTGCTCACCTCGGCCGGCGCGGCGGCCGGGATCGACCTGATCCTCCACCTCATCAGACGCGACCACGGCAGCGAGGTGGCCAACCAGGTGGCGCGGCGCTGCGTGGTGCCGCCGTGGCGCGACGGCGGCCAGGCGCAGTACATCGAGCGTCCCGTCCCCGCGCCGTCGTCCTCGGGCACGGCCGAGGCCAGGCAGTGGGCGCTGGCCCGGCTGCACGAGCCGCTGCAGCTCGACGACCTGGCCGCGCAGGCGCAGATGAGCAGGCGCACCTTCACCAGGCGGTTCAGGGAGGAGGTCGGCATGAGCCCTGGCCAGTGGCTGATCGCGCAGCGGGTGGAGCTGGCGAGGCACCTGCTGGAGTCCAGCGACCTGCCGGTCGACAGGGTGGCCGAGCGTGCGGGCTTCGGCACCGCCGCCTCCCTGCGCCAGCACCTGCACGCGGTGTGCGGCGTCTCGCCGCACACCTACCGCAGGACCTTCTCGGGAGCGGTGGGCGCGGGACGCCCGTGATCGCTTCGGCCGCCGCCGAAGTGACCTGCTCCTACGGTCGACATCATGCACACCACGGACATCGCCGCCGGACATGTGACGATCACGCCGAGCATCCTGTACTTCGGGACGCCAGTCGTGCTGCTGTCGACCGAGAACGAGGACGGCTCGGCCAACCTGGCCCCGATCTCCTCCGCCTGGGCGCTCGGCCAGGTGGTCGTCATGGGCCTCGGGGCCGAGGGCCACACGGGCGGCAACCTGGCGGCCAGGCCCGACCTCGTGATCAACCTGCCGGAGCCGCGACAGTGGGCCGCGGTGGAGCGGCTCGCGCCGCTGACCGGGAGCGACCCCGTGCCCCCGGACAAGCGGGGCGCCTTCCGCCACGAGCCCGACAAGTTCGCGGCCGCGGGACTGCGGCCCGAGCCGTCCGAGCTGGTCCGCCCGCCCAGGGTCGCCGGATGCCCGATCCAGTTGGAGGCCAGGGCCGCGCGGGTCAGGCTCGACGTGTCGGACGACTTCCTCATCGTGGAGGCCCGCGTGCTCAGGGTCCATGCCGATCCGCGCATCGTCGTGCCCGGCACGCAGTACGTCGACCCCGCCCTGTGGAGCCCGCTGATCTACAACTTCCGCCACTACTTCGGGCTCGGCGACGAGCTCGGCCACAGCTTCCGCTCCGAGACCCCGCGCGGCTGAGCGTCCGCCCGGCCCGCGGCGTTCAGAAGTCGGACAGCAGGCGGGTGGCGGCGATCTCGATGCGGCGCTGGATCTGCTCGTGCGTGCGCCGTCCGCGCAGCATCTCCAGCAGCTCCTGCACCCACACGCTGGACAGCAGCCCGGTCAGGACCAGGTCGTCCTCGGAGGTGTGCTCGCCGCCGGCCACCCGCAGCAGCAGCCCCGCCATCCTGTCGCCGAACGGCGTCTCGACCTCGGCCATGATCAGCGACCGGATGAGCGCGTCGGCGAGCTCGGGCTCGCGCATCAGCCCGCGCGTCGCCCTCATGAGCACGTCGACCGCCCGCCCCGGGGCCGTGGTCGCGCTCGGCGGGCGCCGCTCGATGCTGTTCTCCAGCAGGTCGATCTCCTCGCCGACCACCGCGACGACCAGGTCCATCTTGGAGGGGAAGTAGCGGTAGAGGGTGCCGAGGGCGACCCCCGCGCGCTCGGCCACCGTGCGCATCTGCATGGCCTCGACGCCGCCGCGCGAGGCGAGGGCGGCCGCGGCCTGGACGATGCGCTTGCGGCGCTGGTGCTGGCTCCTGGTGCGGACGCCGGTGGTGGGCTGGTCCTCCTTGCCGGGAGGTGTGGGGAGAGTCACATGCGGAGGGCGCATGAGAACACGTTATCCGATGTCCATCGCGCCCCGCTTGTTACTCGCGGGTCACAAGGAAGCGCATGTCTCCAGCATCGCGCGAAGATTCCGTCGTTCGCCCCGCGAGCGGGCACTGGACAGGTACTAGAATCTGTTCTAGTTTGCGGAACGGCTGACCGAGCGCTTGCTGGGAGGCGCGATGACCGCGGACACGCTCGCCTGCTTACTCGAACGCAGGGCCGCCGACGACCGTCCCGGCCTGCTGTTCGAGGACGCCACGTGGACGTGGCGCGAGGTCGTCGCGGCCTGTCGCGAGCGGGCGGCGGCGCTGGCGGGGGTCGGGCACGTGGGCGTCCTGTGCGACAACGTCCCCGAGCTGGTCTTCCTCATCGGCGCCGCGGCGCTGGGCGGGCCCGTGGTCGTCGCGCTCAACACCACGAGGTCGAGGGAGGAACTGGCCAGAGACGCCCGCGCCACCGACGTCGACCTCCTCCTCTGGGACCCTCCGTACGGCCCGGCCGCCGCGTCCGTCGGCTTGCCCACCCTGCCGCTCGCCACTCTGCCGCTCGCCACGCCGACGCTCGCCACTCTGCCGAGCGCCGGCCTGCCGCATGCCACGCCGCCGGAGAGCCGCGACGAGCGAGGGCGTGCGAGCGGCGACCGCGCACCCGGCGAGCTGGTGATGCTGATCTTCACCTCGGGCACCTCGGGCACGCCCAGAGCCGTGCGGATCACGCAGCGGAAGATCGCGATCCCCGGTCTCAGTCTCGGCGCGATGCTCACCCCCGATGACGTCGTCTACTGCTCGATGCCGCTCTTCCACTCCGGCGCGCTCATGGCCGCCCTGGCCCCCGCGGTGGCCTCGGGGGCGGCGCTGGCCGTACGCCGACGGTTCTCCGCCTCGAACCTGCTGCCCGACATCCGCCGCCACGGCTGCACCTACCTGCACTACGTCGGCAAGGCGCTCTCCTACGTCCTCGCCACGCCGCCACGACAGGACGACGCCGACAACCCGCTCCGGATCGCCTTCGGCAACGAGGGCAGCGCGAGCGCCACCCGGCGCTTCGGCGAGCGGTTCGGCTGCCACGTGATCGACGCGTTCGGCTCCACGGAGAGCGCCGTGTCGATCACTCCCGACCCCTCGGGACCGGCCGGCGCGCTCGGCAGGCTCCCCGACGGCATCGAGATCAGGAACCCCGCCACCGGCGAGCGCTGTGTCCCCGCGGTCATGGCGGACGGCAGGCTCGCCAACCCCGACGAGGCGATCGGCGAACTGGTCAACGTGGCGGGCCTCGGCCTGTTCGACGGCTACTACAACGACGAGGCCGCCGACGCCGAGCGGATCAGGCAGGGCGCCTACTGGTCGGGCGACCTGGCCTACGCCGACGCCGCGGGGTACGTGTACTTCGCCGGCAGGGGAACCGACCGGCTGCGCGTGGACGGCGAGAACCTGGCCGTCGCCCCGATCGAGGCGGCCCTGCGCGAGTTCGGCGGCGTGGTGGAGGCCGCGGTGTACCCGGTGCCCGACCCGGCGGCCGGCGACCAGGTGATGGCCGCGCTCGTACTCGACGGGCCGTTCGACCCCGCCGCCTTCGCGGCGTTCACCGCGCGCCTCGGCGCCAAGGCCGTGCCCCGCTACGTCCGCCTCTGCGAGGAACTGCCGCAGACGCCGTCCCACAAGGTCGTCAAGCGGGTCCTGGTGAAGGAGGCCTGGCGCACCGCCGACCCCGTGTGGTGGCGTCCTCCCACGCGGGACGCGACGGGTTTCAGGATCTTGACCGAGGAGGACATCAGCGTGATCGAGGACGAGTTCGCCCGGCACGGCCGCACGCACCCACTGGAGAGCTGAGTGGATTTCACCCTGGACGAGACCCAACAGGACCTGCGCACCCTCACCGCCGACCTCCTGGCCAAGGATCCCACCTGGCCCGCCATGGAGCAGGCGGGCCTGGCCGCCATCTGCACCCCCGAAGAGGGGCTGGGCGCGGTGGAGATGGCCGTCGTCCTGCGCGAGGTGGGCATGGCGGCGGCCGACGTGCCCGCGCTGCCCGTTCTCGCCGCCACCCTCGCCTTGGCCGCGTACGGCAGGCAGGTCGACGGCCTGCCCACCGTCGCCGTCAAGGGCATGAGCGCTCCCTACGCCCAGCAGGCCACGCACGTCCTCTACACCACCGACGAGGGCCTGTTCCTCACCGACGACTTCACGCTCACCCCGGAGTTCACCGCCACGGGGGAGCCCTCGGGCACGATCACACCCGGCCGCAGCGAGAAGCTCGCCGACCCCGGCCACGGCCTGCGGAAGATCGTCACCGTCGCGGTGGCCGCCCAGGCCGGCGGCGTGCTCGCCGGAGCGCTGAAGCTCACCACCGACTACATCAAGACCCGCAGGCAGTTCGGCCGCCCGCTGGCCGAGTTCCAGGCCGTCACCATGCAGATCGCCGACGTGTACATCGCCTCCCGCGCGCTCGACGTCGCGATGTGGTCGGCCGCGTGGGGCATGGACGGCGACGACGCGGCCATCGCGGGCTTCCACGTCTCCGAGGCGTTCAAGGCGCTGTTCACCTGCCAGCACCTGCACGGCGGCCTCGGCCTCGACGTCACCTACCCCCTGCACCGCTACTTCGGGCACGCCAAGCACCTCTCCCACCTGCTCGGCGGCGCCGACGCCCAGCTCGACCTGATCGGAGCGCACCTCTGATGCTGATCGACCTGACCCCTGAGCAGCGCAGGCTCCGCGACGAGCTGCGCGAGTACTTCCACGCCTGCCTCAGCGCCGAGGACCGCAAGAAGATCGCGGAGGATCCCTTCGGCCACGCGTACATGGACCACTGCCGCAGGCTCGGTAGGGACGGCAAGCTGGGGCTCGGCTGGCCCAAGGAGTACGGCGGAGCCGGATACGGTCCTCTGGAGCAGCAGATCTTCGCCAACGAGATCGCCAGGGCGGGCGTGCCGTACCCGATCATCACGCTGCAGACCGTCGGCCCGACCCTCATGCAGTACGGCACGCCCAAGCAGAAGGACTTCTTCCTCCCGCGCATCCTGGCGGGCGAGTGCCACTTCGCCATCGGCTACAGCGAGCCCGAGGCGGGCACCGACCTGGCCTCGCTGCGCACGACCGCGGTGAAGGACGGCGACCACTACGTCGTCAACGGCCAGAAGGTCTTCACCAGCGGCGCGCACTACGCCCAGTACATCTGGATGGCCGCGCGCACCAACCCCGACGCCAAGAAGCACAAGGGCATCACGATGATGATCGTGGACTGCGCCGACCCCGGCTTCTCCTGGACGCCGATCGTCACCATGGACGGCCGCCACCACACCAACGCCACCTACTACCAGGACGTGAAGGTCTCCGAGGACATGGTCGTCGGCGAGGTGGACAAGGGCTGGGACCTGATCGTCAACCAGCTCAACCACGAGCGCGTCACGCTCGGGCCCGCCGGCAACCTGGCGCAGACCTACGACCGCTTCGTGGCCTGGGCCCGTGCCAACGACCTGCTCGGCGTCCAGGACGTGCGGCGCGCGGTCGCCAGGATCTACGCCTACTACCGCACGAACGAGCTGCTCAACTGGCAGGTCGCGGCCAACATGGACCTCGGCTGGCTGGGCGCGCCCGACGCCTCCGCCACCAAGATCTACGGCTCGGAGCGGATGCAGGAGATCGGCAGGATCGTCTGCGACGTCCTGGCCAGGTACGGCGACCCCGCCGACCCCGAGACCGCGCAGCTCATGGAGCGCGTGGACCACGGCGTGAAGGGCGCGGTCGTGCTCACCTTCGGCGGCGGCGTCAACGAGGTGCAGCGCGAGCTGATCGCCATGCTGGGCCTGTCGCTGCCGAGGCCGCCGCGATGAGCGCGCACGAGGAGCTCATGGAACTCGCGGGCAAGCAGATCGCGCTCGGCGAGGTGGACGGCGCGCCGGCGCCCGACCCGGTCAACGAGCCGATGATCAGGCACTGGCTGGACGCCATGGGCGACGCCAACCCCGTCTACCTGGCCGACGGGGTGGCGCCGCCCGCGATGGCGCAGGTGTGGACGATGCAGGGGCTCGGCCCCCGGCAGCCGAGCCCGGTCGACGAGATCATGGTGGCGCTCAACGACGCCGGGTACACCGGTGTCGTCGCCACCAACTGCGAGCACACCTACCACCGCTACCTACGCGTGGGCGAGCGCGTCACGGCCACGACCCGCTTCGCCGAGCTGAAGGGCCCCAAGACCACGGCGCTCGGTGAGGGCTACTTCGCGACGTGGAACGTCACCTGGTACTCGGGTGACGAGGCGGTCGCCGAGATGCTCTTCAGGGTCCTGAAATTCCGCCCCAAGCCCAAGAAGAAGCCCTATCCGCTGAAACCGGCCATCAACCAGGACACCGCCTTCTTCTGGGAGGGCGTGAAGCAGGGCGAGCTGCGCATCCAGCGTTGCGGCGACTGCGGCGAGCTCAGGCACCCGCCGGGGCCGCTGTGCCCGTCGTGCCGGTCTGCCAACCGCGACCACGTGGTGGTGAGCGGAGAGGGCACCGTCTACAGCTTCGTCGTCCACCACCACCCTCCCGTCCCGGGAAGGGAGACGCCCTTTGTGGTTGCTGTGGTGGAGCTGCAGGAAGGGGTGAGGATTGTGGGCAACATCGTGGACTGTCCGGTTGAAGACGTGGGTATCGGTATGGAGTTGCGTGTGACCTACGTCTCTATAGACGATGAACTGACCCTTCCTCTGTGGGCACCGCGGGAGCCGTGATGCGTACGCTGACCGAAGGACAGGCCGAGCTCGGTGCGGTCCTCCCCGAGCTGTCGATCGACCTCACTCCCACGATGATCGTCTCCACGGCGCTGGCGACGATGGACTTCACCCCCGTCCACCACGACGTCGAGGGGGCCCGCGCGCAGGGCTCCAAGGACATCTTCCTCAACATCCTCACCACGATGGGGCTGGTCGAGCGGTACGTCACCGACTGGATCGGGCCCGAAGCCGTGATCAAGCGCATCAACGTCAAGCTCGGCGTTCCCGCCTACGCGGGCGACAGGCTGTCGTTCACCGGCACGGTCGTCGACGTCGAGGACGGCGAGTACACGGTCGAGGTGCGCGGCAAGGTGAGCCTCGGCGACCACGCCACCGCCACCGTCGCCTTCCGGCTGCCCGACTCGGGTACGGCGCGGCCGCGGGAGGGCGTGTGAGGTCCCACGCGGCGATCGCGGGCATCGGTGCCACGGAGTTCAGCAAGGAGTCGGGACGTTCGGAGTTACGGCTGGCGGCCGAGGCGGTGCTCGCCGCGCTCGACGACGCCGGGCTGACACCGTCCGACGTCGACGGCATGGTCACCTACACCCAGGACACCAACCAGGAGATCGCCGTCGCCCGCGAGGTCGGCGTCGGAGATCTCACCTATTTCTCCCGCGTCCACTACGGCGGCGGAGCCGCGTGCGGCACCGTCATGCACGCGGCGATGGCGGTCGCGACGGGCGCGGCGCGGACCGTGGTCTGCTACCGCGCCTTCAACGAGCGCTCCGGGCGCAGGTTCGGCCAGCCCGACGCCCGGGTGGGCGGGGAGCCGTCCTCCCAGGGGCTCGAGATGAGCTGGCACGTGCCGTACGGGCTGATGACGCCCGCGGCGTGGGTCGCGATGTTCGCGCGCAGGTACATGCACGTCTCCGGGGCCACCTCCGAGGACTTCGGCAGGGTGGCGGTGGCGATGCGCAGGCACGCGGCCACCAATCCCGCGGCGTGGTTCCACGGCAGGCCGATCACGCTGGAGGAGCACCAGGCGTCGCGGTGGATCGTGGAGCCGCTGCACCTGCTCGACTGCTGCCAGGAGAGCGACGGCGCGGTGGCGATCGTCGTCACCTCGGCCGAGCGGGCGCGTGACCTGCGGCGCTCGCCTGCCGTGATCGCCGCGGCGGCGCAGGGCTCCGGAGCGGGCCAGATGATGATGACCAGCTACTACCGCGACGACATGACCGGGCTTCCCGAGATGTCAGTCGTCGGCACGAAATTGTGGGATATGTCGGGCCTAACGCCCGCCGATATCCAGACCGCGATCCTCTACGACCACTTCACGCCCTTCGTCCTCAACCAGCTGGAGGAGCTCGGCTTCTGCGGCAGGGGAGAGGCCAAGGAGTACGTCAAGGACGGCGGCATCGAGATCGACGGGCGCCTGCCGGTCAACCCGCACGGCGGTCAGCTCGGCGAGGCCTACATCCACGGGATGAACGGCATCGCCGAGGCCGTCCGCCAGATCAGAGGCACCTCCGTGAACCAGGTGCCGGGCGCGACGAACGTGCTGGTGACCGCGGGCACGGGCGTGCCG
>NZ_JBYITD010000030.1:0-140413 GCF_057708945.1 Nonomuraea sp. bgisy101 | reverse complement strand
TTTTGTTTTTTGTCACCACCCCCTCCCCACGCACCGATCGATCACGAGCGCGAACGCGGAGCTGACGGCACTACACGACGACGAGGTCGATCTCGAGCAGATCGGCGACGGCCCGCAGGTCCTCGACACGGTGCCCGGTCCCCAGCGCCCAGTGGTGCGAGATCCCCGTCGCGCTCCAGGCGTCGGTCCATTCGCCGGGGTCACGGCCGAAGTCCACCCTTGAGGTGGTGTTGCCGATCTTCAGGTGCGGACCGTCCACCGTCGTGCCCTCGGCGGCGACGAACCCGAACCGCCCGTCGCGCCGCTGGAGCAGGCCGAAGGCGGTCACGGGGCCGTGCGTGACGTCGAACTCCACCGACACGCCCCAGCCGCGCTTGCCGTGGTAGACGCCGAGGCCGCGCAGCAGGGGCCGCCGCGAGCTGATCGCCAGGTTCGCGGGGCCGTCATGGCCCATCTCGACGTGGCCGCGCAGGAAGTCCAGCGCCTGCAGCTCGGTGAACGAGCCTCCGGCGCCCATCCTGTCCATGATCAGCATGGCCAGCGAGGTGCGCAGCTCGTACTCGCCTGCAGCGGGCACGCCGCGCGCGGTCAGCAGGGAGGCGCCCAGGATCATCCCCGCGCCCAGCCGCTCGTGGATCTCGCCCTCCAGCCCGCGGTGGTAGTAGGCGAGACTGTCCAGCCCGAAGTCGGACACCAGGCGGTCCAGCCCGATCGAGACCCGCGCGGCCCAGTCGAAGTCCTCGTCCGCGATGGAGGCGTCCACGTCGAAGAGCTCCGCGACCTCGCGTCTCCTGTCCGCCGCCTCGCCGTCGGTGACCTTGTCCACGCGCACTCTCAGGTCGTCGAACTCGAGCACCTCCACGTGCCCTCCGAAGTTGGCGGGCACCAGCGTCAGGTCGGTCGAGACGTCCAGCATGCCGGGGTAGAGGTGCCCCATCAGCCCGTGCCTGCCGTGCCGGAGCGCGGCGCGCACCCCCGCCGCCCTCACCCAGCGCTCGATACGCGCCCATGCCCGCTCGTCCTCCAGGTAGCCCGACACCGAGCGGAACGGGATGCCCGCGCGGATGAAGGTGTTGGCCATCTCGGGCAGCGGGCAGGCGCCGCAGTAGGCCAGCCACTGACCCGTGTCGAAGGTGTCGTGGTCCATCGCCTCGGTGGGCTGCAGGTTGATCAGCAGGACGGGCGCGCCGCTGCGCTGGGCCACGGGAAGCAGCATGGTGGCGGTCATGTACGTGGTGAGGAAGCCCACGATCAGGTCGCATCCGGCCGCGCGCAGCCGCTCGGCGGCGGCGGCGCCCTCCTGCGCGTCGGAGATGAACCCGACGTCGACGACCTCGCAGCCGAACCCGTTCATCCGTTCGGCGACACGCGCGGCCGAACGCTTCAGCTGGGGCAGCAGGTCGGGGAACTGGGGCCAGTAGGCGCCCAGGCCGCCCGCGACGAGTCCGATTCTCATGCTGGTTCCTCCAGGGGATGGGCGGTGCGGAGGGTGACCGGCCCGAACAGGCCGGTCACCCGCTGACCGGGGAAGACGAAGTGGGTCGGACTGACGGCGTCGAGGTAGGGCGCGAGGGTGCCGAGCACCAGGATCTCGATCCTGTTCTCTCCGCGGGTCAGGCTCAGGTCGAAGGTGTACGGCGCGCAGATCCGCACGCCGGCGGCCACGCCGTCGACGGTGACCTCGGCGGTGCCCCGTACCCCGCCGAGGTCGAGGACGGCGGGCGTGGGCGAGGTCGAGCGGACGGTGGTCGTGTAGCGGACGCCGCCGCTGTAGTCCGCCAGGCCGTACGACTCCCACGCGCCGAGCGTCATCCGGCCAGGACCGCAGTCGAACCTGACCGGTCCCGCCAGCGCGCCGCCGCCCTCGAAGCCCGGCCGGGCGGCGACGCGGAGCTCGGCGCTGCGCGCCGAGCCGTCCAGAGCTGCGGGCAGGTCCTTCTCCACGCCGTCGACGAGGATCCGCGCGGGCCCGTGGGTGTCGGCGTCGACCCGGACGGCGCCGGGCGGGATGTCCACGACGAACCGCTCCTCCCTGGGCCTGCGGCTCCCCGGAGCGGCGAAGACGGCGGGCAGGGCGGTGTCCCGCCCGTCGATCCAGCCCGCTCCGGGGAGCGGGTGCTGCCGGGGGCGCAGGTGCAGGGCGGCGGGGTCGCCGTGCTGGCGCCGCCGTACCAGCGGGCCTTCGCCGCCGCCGGGTCCGGTCCAGCCGGGGCCAGAGACGGCCAGGCCGTCGGCCAGGACCGCGCCCGCGCACTCCAGCCGGATCGTGTTCGGTCCTGGGCGCAGCAGCGGGCGCAGGTCGTAGCGGCGCACCCTGGGGATGTCGGCCTCGGCGTAGGGGTCGAACCCGCCCTGGCGGCCGGCCTCCCGCCCGTTGACCAGGACCAGGCACGGCGCGGTGGAGGCGACCTGAAGGACGCCTCCCGCGGCCTCTCCCGTGGACTCCACGACGGTCTCCAGGACCGGCCCCACGATCCATTCGGGCCTGCGCACGCGGGCGGGATCGGCGGTGACGGACACGTGCGCGCGCAGGCCGAGGTCCTCGTCAGG
The DNA here is from genome assembly GCF_057708945.1 of Nonomuraea sp. bgisy101. Lineage (NCBI taxonomy): Bacteria > Bacillati > Actinomycetota > Actinomycetes > Streptosporangiales > Streptosporangiaceae > Nonomuraea > Nonomuraea sp. bgisy101. The sequence goes on along the minus strand of NZ_JBYITD010000030.1, from coordinate 137,863 downwards.
GACCAGCCGCACTTCCAGCAGACGCTCGCCGCCCGCAGGGGGAAGCGGGCCGACCGCGAGGTGGCCGGCGTCGTCGAGCGGCAGCTCCACTCCGTCCAGCCAGACGGTCTTCGCCGCCGCCGCGCCCACGACCAGCCAGACGTCCCGTGCCGCGGGCGGCACGGCGAGCAGGGTGCGGAACCAGCCGCTCTGCCCTGCCGCCACCCGGCCGAAGTCGATGAACTCCTCGGGCACGTGCCCCTTGGGCCCGAGGGTGTCGCGGTGGATGGGGTCCTTGCGCAGCCCCCTGGACTCCGACCAGATCGACGGCCGCCAGTCGAGCCCTGAGCCGTCGCCGGTCCGCTGCTCGCCGTGCGGGCCGAACGTCGCGTGCACGGGCTCGCCCTCGGGGGTCGTGAGCGTCCAGCGCTCGACCGTCGCCGACGTGGCGAAGTCGCCCCATGTGTCGTCCATGGTCGGCACGAGCTCGACCGCCCAGTCGCCGCCGAGATCCACCTCGTGCGGGTACGGCTCGCGCGGCGGCGCGACCGGCAGGTCCTCGCCGGTGAACAGCAGCATCGCCGCGGGCCCCTCGTCGAAGGGGACGACCACCTCCACGGCGCCGTCCACGATCGTGTACGGCAGCGCGCGCGGCTCTCCTCCGAACGGGCCGGCCAGCAGCGGGGTCCCGCTCACCCCGCGGACCTTGACCCTCGTCCGGTCGCGATAGCGGCGGGGGTCGAAGTCGATCGTGGCGTCCAGCCAGCCGAGCTCGACGCCCCGTTCCTCCGGCCGCCCCACCGCGATTCTGCTCGCCCTGGGGGACGCTGCGGTCAGGAAGACGAGCGTGACCCCGTCCACCTCGCGCACCAGGGGCGGCACCTCGGCCTCCACCTGGGGTTCGAACCCGGCGAGTGCCGCGCCGAGCTCGTCCTCGGACGCCACGAACCGCGCCCGTCCCTTCTGCGCGGGGCGGGCGGCGGGATCCTCGGAGAATCGGGCGCGGAGAACCGGGGAGCGGGGCAGGGCGCCCACCGCGACCAGCAGCCCTCCGCCGTCGACGAAGGCGCCCAGTCGTCCGGCGGTTTGCTCGTCCAGCTCCGTGACCGCGGGCAGGATGACGACGCGGTAGGCCTCGCCGGACACGGCCAGCCGCCCGTCCTCGGCCACGGCCCGCTCGACCGAGTCCTCGTCGATGACGTCGGCGTCCAGGCACAGCCGGTCCAGCACCCCTGGCACGGTCCCGAACCACGCCATGTCCCCGACCAGCCGCCGGTACACGCGCTGGGCGCGCACGGCCGCGTCCTGCCGCTCCCCCGCCGAGCCGCCGGGCAGCGGCGTGCCCGCCTGCGCGGTCGTCGTGGGGAACAGGACCGCGATGTCGCACACGTGCCGTCCGAGCGAGAGCGCCGCGCACATGCGGGTGACCGCGTCGGCGAAGACCCGGTGGTGCCTCCAGTACGGCTGCCGCCAGTCGGTCGAGGGCGGCGCCCACTCCCACCACCCGGCCTTCGTCGTGTAGTAGACCGCGTGCGGGTTGTAGAGGTTCGCGCCCGCCCGCAGCCAGGGAAGCAGCCAGTCGAGGGTCTCCTCGAGGGTGCCGCCCCAGCCGCTGGAGTGGAACGCCTCGATCCAGGTGCGCGGCCTGCCGTACAGGTGGGCGAGGGAGGAGTGCAGCCGGGCGTCGCCGTGATGGTCGGAGCCCGGCGCGCTGAACCACCGGTGCGTGCGCGTGTAGTCGGCGTACAGCTCGACCCCCTCGACGGGGTGGCCCGCCCTGGCAGGGTCCTGCTGGTCGCACCCGTTGAGGAGCCCGTGCTTGGCGTGCCACTCGGCCAGCGGCCTGAAGAACGCCTCCTCGGCCAGCTCCGCCCTGGTCCGGTGGTAGGCGTGCCAGTCGGGGTCCTCCAGGCGGAACTCCTGGCCCCTGCGGGCGCGGAACTCCGCGGCGAAGGCGCCCGACCAGGTGGGCATCGACGGCAGCTCGTCCTGGAAGGAGCCGACGATCACGCGGCCGAACCAGTGGCCGAGCCGCCGCTCGAACTCGCCGTGGACACGGTCCAGCAGCACCTCGCATGCCGTACGGGACAGGTAGTCGAAGCCGCGCGTGGTCACCGTGCCGTCGGCGGCCAGCCACTGACCGGCGAACTCGGGGTGCTCCTGCACCAGGCGGGCCTGCAGGTCCGCGCCCGAGAAGCCGAGCTGGTCGTAGAACCACAGGAAGGCGCCCAGCCCCAGGGCGTCCTCGCAGACGCCGTCGAACAGCTCCCACCACTCCTCGGACAGGAACGGCGGGTCGTCGGCGTCGGCGCCGAACAGCGGGCCCGAGGGGGCGAGGTTGAGCACGACCAGGTGGTGCACCCCGCCGTCGACCAGGCGCCGCATCTGCCAGCGCAGCCGGTCGCGGCGCAGGGGCTCGCCGCTCCACCACCAGATCGCGGCCGGCGAATGGCTGCGCGGCGGCTCCCTGAGCACGTCGAAGAGGTTCATCCCTTGAGTCCCGAGGAGAAGCCCTTGATCACGTAGCGCTGAAGCGCGAGGAACACCAGCACGATCGGCAGCGCGCCCATGACCAGTCCCGCGAAGACGAGGCCGTAGTCGGAGACGTACTGCCCGACGAAGGCGAACACGCTGACGGGGACGGTCTCGAAACCGGAGCCGCCGAGGTAGAGCAGCGGGGTGAAGAAGTCGTTCCAGATGAAGACCGCGTTGAGGATCAGCACCGTTCCTGTGATCGGCCGCAGCAGCGGGAAGACCACCCTGGTGAACGCGGTCAGGTGCGAGGCGCCGTCGATCTGGGCGGCGCTGGCGTACTCGCGGGGCAGGGCGCGAATGAACCCGGTGTAGAGGAACACCGTGAACGGCAGCTGGATGCCGGTGTAGAAGAGGATCATCCCGGCGTGGGTGCCGATCAACCCGAGGTCGGTGACCAGCCGGTACAGCGGGATCATGCCGAGCTGGAACGGCAGCACGATGCCCAGGAGGAACAGGACGTAGAGCCCGTAGCCCAGGCGGCTCTTCGCCCTGGCCAGGAAGTAGGCGGCGAACGAGCCGAGCCCGATGAGCGCGACCAGGCTGACGACGGTGACCACCGTGCTGTTCACCAGCGAGGGGCCGAGCGCGGCGGCCGACCAGGCCTTGGCGAAGTTCGCGGCGGTCGGCGGGTCGGGCAGGGCCAGCGGGCTCCGTGAGAGCTGCGACGGGTCCTTGAGCGACAGCGTGACCAGGGCGTAGACGGGGAAGAGGAACGCCACGGCGGCGGCGATCATCACGATCTCGAGCAGGAAGGTCCTCCTCACTGGGCCACCTCCCTGGAGCGCAGGTAGGAGATCTGGACGAGGGAGACGGCGGCCACGAACAGGGCGAGCACCAGCGCGATCGCCGTGCTGTAGCCGAACTTCCCGAACACGAACGCCTGCTTGTACAGCACGGTCGACAGGGTCTCGGTGGCGTAGCCAGGCCCGCCGTTGGTCGCGGCGAAGACCTGGTCGAACAGCTTGAGCCCGCCGATGGTCGAGAGCATCAGGTTGATCGTCAGCGCGGGCGCGAGCAGCGGCCAGGTCACGTACCTGAAGCGCTGCAGCGTGCCCGCGCCGTCGATCATGGCCGCCTCGTGCAGCTCGGCGGGAATGCCCTCCAGCCCGGCCAGGAAGATGACCATGGAGTAGCCGGCGTACTGCCACACGACCATGCCCGCGATCGACCACAGCGCGACCGCGGGGTCGCCGAGCCAGTCGACCTCCAGGCCGAGCAGGCCGTTGAGCCCCGCCGACGGGTCGGGGTTGTAGACGTACTTCCACAGGAACGCGACCATGACGGGGCTGACGACGACGGGCGCGAAGAAGATCACTCGGAGCAGCGTCCTGCTCTTCAGCCTGGCGTGCACGCCGAGGGCGAGGAGCAGGCCGACGCCGTTCTGCACCATCACGATCGCGAGCGTGAGCAGCAGCGTGTTGCCGAGCGAACCCATGGCCTGCTCGTCGTCCAGGATCGCCTGGAAGTTGGCCAGGCCGACGAAGGACATGCCCTCGCCGATGCCGCTCCAGTCGGTGAAGGCGTAGACCACGCCTGCGGCGCTCGGGTAGAGCACGACGACGGCGTAGACCAGCAGCGCGGGCGCGGCGAACAGCCAGGAGGGGGAGAGTGCGGAGAATCGCTTGATCACTTCTGGTATGCCTCGTCCATCTTCTTCAGCGCCTCGTCGATCGTCGCCTTGCCGGCGAGCAGTTCCTGGACGACCGCGAAGTGGACCGGCTGCACCTCGGCGTTGGGCCAGCGCTGGTCCATGAAGGGCACCGCCCTGTCCTTGGTGAACGGCAGGAAGGACCGCACCGCGGGGTCGATCGTCGAGCCGCCGTCCTGGGTGAGCGGGATGGCCGAGATCGCCTTGGCCCAGCGGTTGATGCTGTCCTGCCTGCCGAGGAAGTCGACGAACGCCTTGGCCTCCTCGACGTTCTTCCCCTTGGCCCCCGCCCCGAGGCCGACCACGACTCCGGCGGGGATCCACACCTGGTCGGCGCTGTCGGCGCCGGGCACGGGGAACATGGACAGGTCGTCGGGGCTGGAGGTCGCCTTGCGGAAGTCGGGCAGGACGGCCGAGACCTGGATCGCCATGCCCGCCTTACCCGATGCCACCATCGAGATCTGCTGCTCGAAGGTGGTGCCGTTCGGCTTGTCGTTGAAGAACCCGCGCTCGCTCAGCTCCATGTACATCTCCATGGCCGCGCGCCAGCCCGACTCGGCGAACGTGGTCTGCCCGGCGAGCTGCTTGTCGTCGAAGGAGGGGTCCTTGGCGTACACGGTCGAGGGCACCAGCGCGTAGGTGATGAGCTGCGTGACCCACGGCGTCTGGGCGCCGAGCGCGATCGGCGCGACTCCCGACTTCTTGAGCTTGTCGCAGAGCGTCAGGAACTCGGTCCAGGTGGTGGGGGGCGCGTCGACGCCGGCCTTCTCGAAGACCTTCTTGTTGTAGATCGCCCCGATGACCGAGGAGCCGGCCGAGAACATCATGGTCTTGCCCTCGACCTGGAGGGCGGGTTTGAAGCCGGTGGGGATCGTGGCGGTCCACGCCTGGGCGGACAGGTCGGCCAGCAGCCCCGCCCCCGCGATCTGCGACATCGACATGGCGCTGCCGTTGCCCGGATACACGACGTGCAGGTCGGGGGCGTTGCCCGCGCCGAGCTGGGTGCGCAGCGAGGTCTGCACCTGGTCGGTCGGCGCGTACGACGCGGTGAGCCGTACCCCCGGCTTCACCTTCTGGTAGGCCGCGACCAGCTCGTCCATCGGCGCCTTCTGGTCGGCCACTCCCACGAACTTCAGGTCGACCGCGGCGGCGGCTCCTGTGGCGGAGGTGCTCTGCGGTTTGGTCGAGCACGCGGTCGCCGCGGCCGCCACCGCGAGGCCGCCCATCATGCGGAAGAACTGGCCGCGGCTCATCCTGGCGTGACGCAGATCGGTCATGAGTCTTCTCCTCGGACTGATGCGAAGTGGTGGTCCCCCGAGGTCACCGATGGACCCGGCCATCGGGCAGGTGCACGGTCGCCGAGGCGCCGGGCGGGACGGTCACCGACAGGCGGAAGTCCTCGTCGGCGCGCTCCCATGAGACGGCGATCCGCCCCCGCGCGGATTCGTAGGAGGCCCGCGCCCAGCTCAGGTCTCCCGGGAGTGGCCTGATCACCAGCTCCCGGTAGGCCACCGAGTCGGGGGCCTGGGCGATCCCGGCGACGCCGGTGTACAGCCACTCCCCGACAGAGCCGAACGCGTAGTGGTTGAAGGAGTTCATGGACGGCGCCCCCTCGCCGTCCCAGCGCTCCCACACCGTCGTGGCGCCGTTGCGCACCTGGTGGAGCCAGGACGGCGGGTCGGTACGGCGGAGCAGCGCGTGCGCGAGGTCCGGGCGGCCGGTGGCCGACAGGACGGGGCAGAGCAGGTTCACGCCGAGGAATCCGGCCTGTGGGCCGTTCTCCTCCACCAGTTCGGCCAGCCGTTCCGCGGCCCTGCGGGCGAGCGCGGCGGGCAGCAGGTCGAAGGCGAGCGCGAGCAGGTAGCCGGTCTGGGTGTCGCCCATGACCGCTCCCCGCGGGTCTACGAACGTTTTAATAAAGGTCGTGCGGATGCCGGATGCGAGGCTGTGGAATCTGTCGGCCTCGCCGTACCTGCCCCGCACCTGTGCCGCCCTGGCGGTCAGGTGCGCGCTTCGGTGGAAGAAGGCGGTGGCCACCACCTCGCGCGGGGTCGCGGGGCCAGGGGCGAGCCAGTCGGCGTAGTGCGGTCCCGTCTTCTCCCGCCAGATCAGGCCGGGATTGTGTCGCAGCACGAAGTCGACCCACGCGGCCATCGAGTCGACGTCGAGAAACCTCGCGTCGCCGTACACGGTGTAGAGGTGCCACGGCACCAGCACGCCCGCGTCGGCCCAGCCGGGGGCGCCCTCCTCGGCGACCCCGGTCAGCCGGGGCGCCACGTTGGGGAAACCGCCTTCGGGCGACTGCGCGTCACGTACGTCCCGCAGCCACTTGGCGAAGAAGGCGGCCACGTCGGCGTTGAGGCAGGCGGTCGGCAGGAACACCTGCGCGTCGGCCATCCAGCCGAGCCGCTCGTCGCGTTGAGGGCAGTCGGTCGGGACGCTGACGAAGTTGCCGCGCTGGCCCCACTCGATGTTGCGATGCAGCCGGTTGATCTCCGGGTCCGAGCACTCGAACGTGCCCGTCCACCGGGTGTCGCTGTGCAGGACCACCGCCTTCACCTCACCGAGGCGCTCCACCCCGGAGATCTCGGCATAGCGGAAGCCGTGGTAGGTGAAGCGCGGCTCGAACGAGGCCGCCGTGCTCGCTGTGACCAGCATGTCCGTGGCGTCGGCCGTGCGCAGGTTCGCGGTGTGCAGCCGGCCGTCGTCCTCCAGCTTCTCGCCGTGCCTGACGACGACGCGGGTCCCCGGCTCCTGGGCCGGTACGGCGAGGCGGACCCGCCCCGCGAGGTTCTGCCCGAAGTCGACCAGGTGGGTAAGGGGCCCGGTCCTGGTGACCGACACCGGCGCCAGCTCGCGCAGCACCCTGACCGGCTCGTCCGCCGACGGCACGAGCAGGTGGTGGTCGGCGCCCGTCACCACGACGGGGTGCCACGCCGAGTCGTCGAAGCCGGGCAGGTCCCAGCCGGGTGTGGCCGCCCGCAGGTCGTGGCACTCGCCCTTGAGCAGGTCGCCGTGCCGGACGTGGCCATGGGCGGTGCGCCAGCTCCCGTCGGTCATCACGACCCGCGTCGAGCCGTCGGCGAGCGTGAGGTGCAGTTCGGCGATGAGCTCGGGGAAGCGGCCGTAGTGGTAGCCGGGCTGTCGCGGGTCGAACCCGGCGAAGCCGCTCCACCACCCGTCGGCGACGGTCACCGCGAGCGCGTTCTCACCCTCGCCGACCAGCGACGTCACGTCGTAGGTCTGGTACTGGAGGCGTTCGCGGTAGTCGGTCCAGCCGGGGGCGAGCTCGGCGTCGCCCACCCGTCTTCCGTTGATCAGCGCGTGGTAGAGGCCCTTGGCGCTGATGTACAGGCGGGCCGTCGAGACGGCGCGGGGAATCTCGAAGCTCCTGCGCAGTTGCGGGCACGGCAGCAGGCCGTGGGCGGCCAGCGCCCGCTCGCCCTCGGTGGGCGGGTCCACATGCTCGACCGCGTGCGGGTCGGGAGCGATCCACGCCGCCGTCCACGCGTCGTTCCCGGTCTCGAACCAGGACTCGGCGGTGCGTGCGGCGCCGGTGCCGTCCCAGAGCGTGACGCGCCACGCGTAGCGGGTGCGGGGCAGGAGCGGGGGTCCGTCGTACGGATGGCAGATGGCGTCCGGATCCTCGATCCGCCCGCTCGACCACACCTCTCCGACGTCGACCCGGTAGGCGATCGGATCGGCGCCCTCCAGCCGCCAGCCCAGCGACGGCCGGCCCGCCACGCCCAGAGGCGTCGTCCGGTGGTCGCAGCGTAGGTCGTGGGGTAATGCGGCGCCCAATGTCGCCTCCGTGTTAAATCTAACTACGGCAGATGTGATTTTGTGATTACGGGGAAGAGTAGGAGCCGCTCCTGCGGGTGTCAAGGGCGCTCATGACGCCGGGAGCGGCGCGATTCTGCGATATTCACATCGGATCCCACGACGCCCACAGGAGTGCACAGGTGAGTTCGCGTCAGCGCGTCAACAGCGGCGTGGCCAGGCGCCAGGCGATGGCCGAGCACGTCATGCGCCAGGGCACGATGTCGATGGCGGAGCTCGCCGAGGCGTTCGGGGTGAGCGTGATGACCGTCCACCGCGATCTCGACGAGCTCGAGCGGCAGGGGATGGTGCGCAAGTTCCGCGGCGGCGCGACCGCGCTGGCCTCGAACGTCTTCGAGAGCAACATCGCCTACCGGCTCACCGCCCACCTTCCGGAGAAGGAGGCGATCGCCAGGCACGTCGTCAGGCTGATCGAGCCTGGCAGCTCGGTCATGCTCGACGACTCCACGACCGCACTGGCGGTGGCCAGGCACATCGGCGAGGTGGCCCCGCTCACCGTGGTGACGAACTTCCTCGAGGCGATCAAGCTGCTCGCCTGCACCCCCGGCGTTCGCCTCATGGCCCTCGGCGGCGAGTACCACGCGACACACGACTCCTTCCTCGGCGTGGCCTGCGTCGACGCGGTGGAGGCCATGAGCACCGACCTCGTCGTGGTGTCGACCTCGGCGATCTCCGGCCGCTACGCCTTCCACCAGGAGCAGGAGATCGTGCTGGTGAAGAGGGCGATGATGGGCGCGGCCGCCCGCCGCGTCCTCGCCGTCGACCACACCAAGCTCGAGCGGGTGGCGCTGCACAGAGTGGCGCCGCTCGACGACTTCGACGTCATCGTGGTCGACTCCCGCACACCCGAGGAGGCCGTGCGGCGACTGCGCGAGCACCACCACACCGTCGAGGTGGCCTCGATGTGAAGAAATGTTGTTAACTTAACTCAGGGCCTTGTAAAAACGTTCGCGCCGGCGCGCCATGGCCGGATCAGCCGCCGGTGATCACGTGCCCGCGCGCCTCCAGCGCCTTCGACGCCCGTCGCAGGTCGGCGGTCCTCACCAGCAGGTAGTCGGTGTCGAACGTGGACAGCGCGAACACCGACACGCCGGCCTCGGCCAGCGGCGCGGTCAGCGAGGACAGGATGCCGACGAGGGAGAAGTCCAGCTCGCCCGCCACCCGCAGCGCACTCCATCCGCCCTCCACCCTGGCCTCGCTCGGCTCGTCGCCCGCGGCGCACACGACGGAGACCTCCTCGGCCGTGACGGTCACGCCGTACAGTTCGGCCGTGGGCGGCGGCGCGGGCGGGGTGGATCCGGCCGGCAGCCTGCAGACGGAGTACTCACGGGAAAGAAGGCGGAGCTCCACGTCCATCACCTCTGAAGAGCGTTGGGTAGTCCGGCCACGACGGGCGCCAGGGCGTCGAGCGCCTGTGACAGGTAACCGGTGTCCATTCCGATGTTGATCCTGAACCACCCCTCGCGTCCGAAGAACACGCCGGGCGCGACCAGAACACTCGCCTTCCGCCTGAGCATGTCGCCGACCTCGACGGAGGTCAGGTCGCTGTCGTAGCGCACGAACGCCGGCGCCGAGGCCATGGGCGCGAGCGCGGTGAGCCTGCCGTCCTGGCGTTCCAGCCATGCGGAGAACAGCTCGTAGCCCCTGCGCACGCAGGTGCGGTTGCGCTCGAACAGCCGCGAGGGCGGACGCGGGAGCCGAGAGGGCGGCCGCACGGGGGTCACCCGCCGGGCTGAGGCCGCGTCTCGGGGCGGCCGGCGGCGGGGACGTCGTCGAGCCGGGTGTAGACGGACCTGCCCTCGGCCCGCGCCAGCGCCACCATCCGGTCCGCCCCCTCGGAGGGCCCGCCGATGCGCAGGACCGCGTCGCAGCGCGACAGCAGCCGCTCGGCCACGGGGTGGAAGATCTCCTCGAACAGCGCGTCGCCCGGACGCGCGCTCCCCGCCGTCTCCAGGAGGGGAAGGGCGAGCGCCTCACCCGTGACGGCCAGGTGGCCCGCGCGGAACAGGTCGAGCGCGGCCCTGTTCATCGCCTCCACGTTGGCGGCCAGCTTGGCGGGGTCGTCGCCGGTGCCCGACCGGTACGGCCCGGCGACGAGGATCATCAGCGTCGCGTTCATCGATGTCGCTCCTTGAAGGCGAGTAGGGTCAGGCCAGCACCGTGCGGACGCCTGCCTCGCGCAGGGCCGCCAGGGTCTCGGGGCCGTTGGGATGGGTGCCGGCGTCGCCGGCCGCGGAGTCGGTCACGAAGGTGCCCACGCCGTCCAGAGGGGCGACCTTGCCGAACGCGCGGACGCCGAGCTTGGTGGCGTCGGCCACCGCGATCGTCTTGGCGGACTGGGCGAGCCCGACCTGCTTGACGGCCGCGTCGTCCAGCGAGAACTCCGACCAGCCGTACTCGGCGTGCACGCCGCCGATCGACATGACGAAGCAGTCGAAGACCAGCGACTCCAGCGTGCGCAGGGCCAGCGGCCCGACGAGGGACCGCTCCCCCGGGCGGGATCGGCCACCGACGACCAGCAGCTCGACCCCCCGCACGTCGGCGAGTCTGGCCGCCGCCTGCAGGCTGAGTACCGCCACCGTCAGCGGCGCCCTCGCGGCCAGGTGCTCGGCGACGTGCACGGTCGTGGTCCCGGCGTCCAGCAACACCAGCGACCCCTGCTCGACCATGGCGGCAGTCGCCGCGCCGAGGCGGTTCTTCGTCGCCGCCTGCCACGGCTCCCTGGCGGCGAATCCCGCGCCCTCCTCGCGGGAGCGGGTGGCGACGGCGCCTCCGTGCACCCTCCTGACCAGGCCTTGCGCTTCGAGGGCGTCCAGGTCTCTGCGCACGGTCATCTCCGAGACCCCCAGACGCCGGGAGAGCTCGGACACGGAGACCTGACCCGAGCCCTGCACCAGCCGCAGGGTCAGGTCCAACCGGTTGGCGACCATGAGTCCTATTTCTAACATACAAATGTTCATTCGCACATCTCCGTGTGCGGACCATGAGTGGGGCCGGAACCGCCCCGATCGGATGGGATGGCGGCGAGACGCCCGACCGGCTCCGGAGACGCCCCCGGATCGCGGCCCTAGAAGGGCTGGTCGACATCGACGCGGTGACCGCCGTGCAGGCGTCGCCGCTACGGGCGCCCGCGTGGGACGGCGAGCCGCTGTGGATCCACGTCTTCCCCCGGGAACCTCCCGGCCGTCGACGGCGAGCTCGCCAGGGTCATCGCCTTCGAGTGCCTGACCCCGCGCCCGTCGCGTGCTCGACGAGTTCGTCGCCGACATCGGCGCGGCTGACAGCGGGCCGGACCGCACCGCCGTCCCGGCGATCAGGCGCGGATGGCGAGGAGCGCGACAACGGCGCCGGCGGCGTACACGGCGCCCATCCCGATCAGCAGCGGTCCTGCGAGGGCCCGCAGCGCCCCGCGCGCCCCGTCAGCGATCATGACCTCCCGTGGGTTCGCCGGGTCGTAGATCACCTCCACCCTCGCACCGAGTTCGTGCGAAGGCCGTGGATAGGTGATCTTCGAGTCGGCGGTGACCTCGTCGCCGTCGACCGTCGTGAAGCGCAGCGACGTCAGCCAGCGCTGACCGCCTCCCGCCTGCGTGCGAGGGCGCCTGCCGATCACCTTGGCGGGCACGCGCACCCCGCGCCGCAGGAACCGCCGGTCCCTGACCGCCCGCCGGAGTCCGGCCGCGACGAGCGCCAGCCCCAGCAGGCCGACCAGCGCGATGATCATCTCGATATAGCTCACGGATCACCTCTCGGGCGGATCGTGTACCGGCTCGTGCTGGGAGTCGATCGGCCGGTCGGCGTCGCCGCGGGGGCGTCGATCGTCCGGCGGGAGACCAGTGAAACGAATTATCCCCCTTGTCCCATCTTGATCGGATATGGATGATCATGTGATGCTTCGCATAAGGAGTTATGCATGTCAGAAGAGTGAGCTCTTCTGACGGATGATGCTTGAAGCCGTGAAGTGGGGATCGTCGCCATGTCGCTTGACACGGGCACCACCGTGACCGGACCGCGTGTCCTGCCCTTCTACCGGGCCATCCCACGGTTGGTAAAGGACCCCGTCACCGAGTTGGCCAAGATGGGCACCGAGGCAGGGGGGCGGGTCGTCCGGATCGACATCGGCCCTTTCCGGCCCTACCTGGTCTCCCATCCCGACCACGTCCAGCAGGTGCTGAAGACCGACTGGTCCAACTTCGTGCGCGAGGGGATGTTCTGGCGACCGCTGAGCCGCGTCATCGGCCAGAGCATCCTGGGCGAGGGCGAGGGCTGGGAGTCCAGCCGGAGAATCCTCCAGCCGCTGTTCACCGCGAGATACACCGCCTCGCTGGGCGAAGACATGGCCGACATCATCGCCGAGTGCATCCTCGAACTTGACGACTACGCGCGGACCGGGCGGCCGGTCGACGGCGGCTATCAGATGACGACGATCGTCAACCAGGCCGTCATCAAGGTGCTCTTCGGCGGCCGGATCTCCCGCGACGTCGCCGAGCGCCTTTCGCCCGAGTTCGCCACCTGCGCCACGTCGATCGCCTTCCGGCTGCTGTTCCCGTTCGTGCCCTACTCCGTCAAGGTCCCAGGAGACCGGGCCTTCCTCGCCGCCGCGAAGAAGATCGACGAGATCGTCTACCCCCTGATCGAAAGGGCCCGCAAAGAGAACACCGGCACCAACGAAGTGGTCTCGGCACTGATCGGGGCGAGGATCGCACAGGACGGCGAGGCGGACCTGCGGCAGGTCCGCGACGACCTGGTCAGCATCTACGGCGCCGCCTCGGAGACCACGGCGATGTCGCTGACCTGGCTGTGGTCCGTGCTGCACGACCACCCCGACGTGAACGCCAGGCTGCTGGAGGAGATCGACGAGGTGGTCGGCGAGGGTCCTGTCCGGCCCGCGCATGTCGCGAAGCTCAGATATCTGCGCATGGTCCTGCAGGAGCTGTTGCGCGTCTACCCGTCGGCCTGGATCATCCCTCGTCAGACGGTGGCGGACACCGAGATCGGCGGCGTCCCGATCAAGGCCGGCTCGCAGGTGCTGGTCAGCCCGTACACGACGCACCGGCTCGCCGAGTTCTGGGACCGGCCGCTCGAGTTCGACCCTGAGCGCTGGGCGCCCGAGAGGACCGACCGCCGCCACCGCTACTCCTTCATTCCGTTCGGCGCGGGCCCGCACGTCTGCCTTGGCCAGCATCTGTTCTACCTCGAAGCCCCTTTGGTGATCGCCAACCTGCTCAGCAGGTACCGGCCGGTGCTGACAAACCCGCAGCGGCTCACCCCCGTGCCGGGCGCATCGGTACGACCCAAGGAGAAGCTCTTGCTGAAGTTGCTGCCGATCGACCGCAACCGGTAGGCGTCGGCGGGCGAACACCCGCCCGTGGCCGCTAGCCCTCGTGACCGTCCACGTCGTCGGCCAGCTCCCGAACGGTGTACGCGTGGGTGTCCCTCGCCATGTACCAGCGGCCGTTGAACGCCACGCTGTTGCGATGCCCCACCGCGATCCCCGTCAGCTCGGCCGGCAGTTTCCCCAGTTCGGTCTGGAAGGCCGCCTCGAGTTCGTCGATGTGCGCCGAGATCCGCAGGACCGCCGCCTCCGCGCTCATCCCCGCGCGCTGCAGGATGCTCACGGAGTTGGGCTTGCCCTCGACCTTCTCCCGCTCGAAGGTCCTGATGTCGTTGGCCAGCCGCAGGCACGAGGCGCCCAGATGCGTGGCCTGCTCGATCGACGTCCAGTGCGCCATGCCGGCGGGGACGGGGCCGCAGATGGCCAGAGCGGCCGACCACCAGGTGTGATACAGGATGGTGAGCATCCCGTTCGCGAGGTAGTCGTCGTATGACGGCCACGCCTGCCGTCCCGCGGTCCACGCGCGTTCGCGGGCCATCGCGCCGCTCGCGGACTCCAGCTGCCGAGCCAGGTTCGGCGCGTGGACCGGAGCGCCGGCGTATCCGTGGAACCGGGCGCACCACGCGGTCCACGCGGCCAGGATCTGCCCCGCGGGGCCGTCGGATGGGTCCGCGTCGGTGGCGCCGGACAGGATGGCGGGAAGCTCGGCGAAGAACGCCTCGAAGCCGTGTTCGGACCATTCCCCCGCGATGCTGTCGGCGATGTCGTCGACGCCGAACAGGATCGCGGTCAGCGCTCCGAGGTCCGCGATCTGGTCACGCCGCGCGCGCGGGAACGTGGCCGCGGCCGACAGGCAGCTGAAAGCGAGCCTGCTGGCCGAGCTCTCGCCGTCGGCGAACAGTACGGGGTAGGGGCGCAGGAGTGCGGCGGCCTCGGGAACCGCGTCCAGCGCGGCCCGCAGGACGGCGCCGCGATCCTGGCTCGGGACACCGGCCAGCTGATGCGACCCCTTGAGCAAGCGGTCGGCGAGATCGTTGCGGATACCGAAGTACGCCTCAGGGCTGGGACCGCTCACGCGATGACTATACCGTTCGTGATCTTACCTACGATGGTGACATAGCGGGATGACAGGTCGGAAAACCCCGTAGTCACTTGAGCGACGATCATGATCCTTGCTAAAGTTCCCGGGTTGCCAGCGCCGGTATGCAATCAATTGACTTCGCAGAGTAGGTATCATGCGCCCCCGCAATTCACGTCTGCGGACCAAGATCACGGCTTTGCTTCTCTCCCTGACAGCGCTGTGGGCATTCGCGGCCTGGGTCACGCTCCGTGAGGGTGTCAACCTCCTCTGGGTGGCGCAACTCGACAGCAGCGTGGTCGGGCCGAGTGAGCCGCTCCTCGTCGAGCTTCAGGCCGAACGCAGAGCCTCGATGATCCAGTTGGGAGAGGGCTCCACACGAACCCGCGACGAGCTGAAGAAACAGCGACAGCGCGCCGATCGGACCAGAGCCGCTTTCGACGAGTCGGCACGTGCGGGCATCGTCTCCTGGGCCGCCGACGACGACGGCGAGAAGCGACTGGCCGAGCTGTTCGGGAAACTCGACGGCCTCGCCAAGATCCGGGAGGCGGTCGACGCGGGACGCATGAGCCGGATCAAGGCAAGCCAGGCCTACGCCGACATCACCGACTCGTTCTACCGGATGTACGGCTCGATGGCGACGCTCGACGACAAGACCCTCGCCAAGGACGCCCGCACCCTCATGGCCCTCAGCCGAGCGCGAGAGCTCATGGCCACGGAGGACGCGCTGCTGGCCGGAGCGCTCGCCGAAGGACGGTTGAGCGCCGAAGAGCATTCCCAGTTCGCCAGGATCTCGGGCGCGTGGCGCGTCGTCGCCGACCAGGCCGCGGCCGATCTGCCGGACGCCGACAGGGCCGCCTACGACAAGCTGATCGATGGCCCGGCGTTCACCCGGCTGAGCAGTCTCGAGACCATGCTCGCCCAGCACGGCGGCGTCGTCGACATGATTCCCTTCAGCGCCGCGCAGTGGCAGTCCGCGACCGAGAGCGCACTTTCCGACTTCAACACCATGGTGCTCGGCGCGGGTGACCGCGTGGTCGAGCGTGCGACGCCCGTCGCGGCCGGCGTCATCGTACGGCTGATCCTGGCCGGCGGCCTCGGGCTCATCGCGGTCATCGCGTCGATCATCCTGTCCGTCACCACGGCCCGCGCGCTGTTCGCTCAGTTGCAGAAGCTGCGTGACGCGGCGCACGAGCTCTCCGACGAACGGCTGCCGAGGGTGGTCGAGCGGATCGGCCACGGCGAGCACGTCGACGTCGCCGTGGAGGCGCCGCCCCTGCAGTTCGGCGCCGACGAGATCGGCCAGGTCGGCCAGGCGTTCAACACGGTGCAGGAGACCGCGATCAGGATCGCCGCCGAGCAGGCCGCCCTGCGGCAGAGCATCCGCGACATCCTCATCAGCCTGGCCCGCAGGACCCAGGGACTGGTCCACCGGCAGCTCAGCGTGCTGGACGTGATGGAGCGGCGCGAGACCGACCCCGTCGAGCTGGAGGAGCTCTTCCGGCTGGACCACCTGGCCATCCGCATGCGGCGCAACGCCGAGAACCTCATGGTGCTCTCCGGCGCGTCCCCTGGTCGTACCTGGCGCCGCTCGGTGCCGATGGTCGACGTCGTTCGCGGCGCGCTGGCCGAGGTCGAGGACTACACACGGGTCTCGCTCATGCCGATGGGCGACGTCGTGCTGGTGGGCCGGGCCGTCGGTGACGTCATCCACCTGCTCGCCGAGCTGATCGAGAACGCCGTCTCCTTCTCCCCGCCCTACACCAACGTCCAGGTCAGCGGGCAGCTCGTGGCCAACGGGTACGTCGTGGAGATCGAGGACCGCGGTCTCGGGCTGAAGCCCGAGGACCTGGCCGCCGCCAACGAGCGCATCGCCAACCCGCCCGAGTTCCGCATCACGGGCACCACCGCGCGCCTGGGGCTCTTCGTGGTCAGCCGGCTGGCCGAGCGCCATGGGATCCAGGTGGTGCTGAGGTCCTCGCCGTACGGTGGGACCACGGTCATCGTGATGCTCCCGCAGGAGCTCGTCGAGATGGACGCCAACGCCGCGACGCCCGAGGACGAACCGCCGACGAGCCTGCCGCGCAGGCAGCCCGCGGCGACCGCGGCGGCAGGACCGGCCGAGCGTCCCGTCGCGCGTGCCGCCGCGCGTCCCGCGACGCGCCCCACCACGCTCACAGCGGCGTCACCGCTGCGTATGGCACCGCCCGTCGCCGACGTCGAGGCGCCGGAGGAGCGCCCGTCCGCGGAAGCGGCGCCGACCGGACGCACCCCGTCCGGACTGCCGCTGCGGGTGCCTCAGGCCAACCTCGCTCCACCCCTGCGCGACCAGGCTCCCGCCGCCGCGCCCAGCAATGAAGAGAACGATGACGAGCGCTCACCGGAAGAGATCCGCGCGATGATGGGATCTCTGCAGTCGGGTAACCGGCTCGGCAGGTCCGCGGCGGCCAAGCTCATACAGGACCAGCAGTCTGGAGACGACGCGTGACACCGAGTGCGAGCCCGGATCTGAACTGGCTGCTCGACGATCTGGTCAACCGGGTGGCCGACACCGAACACGCCATCGTGCTCTCCTCTGACGGGCTGCTGATGGCCTCCTCGGCGGCGCTGCAGCGCACCGACGGCGAGCACCTGTCGGCCGTGGCCTCCGGACTGCAGAGCCTGGCCAGGGGTGTGGCCGAGCATGTGAGCGGCGGCGCGGTCCGGCAGACGGTGGTGGAGTGGAAGTCAGGGTTCCTCATCGTCAGCGTCGCAGGAGAGCGGGCCTGCCTGGCCGTGCTCTGCGCCCAGACGGCCGACATCGGGCTGGTCGCCTACGAGATGGCCATGCTCGTCGCCCGCGTCGGCCCTTACCTCACGTCGGCGGCGCGCACCGTCGAGACGCTCGCGGGGAGCGACCAGTGAGCTCACCTGGCGGGTCCGCCGACGATCATTGGGTCGACCCGGAGATCATCAGACCCTACGTGGTGACCCGCGGGCGAACACGGCCCGCCACCGGCAAGTTCGACCTGATCTCCATGGCGGTCACCATGGGTCCCTCGCCCGGCCCCGACGCCGGGCTCGATCCCGAACACCTGTCGATCCTGCGGCTGTGCCGCGAACCGAAGTCCGTGGCTGAGATCGCCGCGGACCTGGACCTTCCCGTTGGCACGATCCGCGTGCTCCTGGGAGACCTGTACGACCGGAATCTCGTCTCCGCGCAGGAACCGCAATTCGAGGCGGACATGAACGACGCGAACATGTATAAGGCGGTGCTCGATGGTCTTCGCGCGCTCTGATCGCCCGCGACTGCCGACCGCGATCAAGATCTTGATCGCGGGTGGCTTCGGCGCGGGCAAGACCACCATGGTCGGTGCGGTCTCCGAGACCAGGCCGTTGCGGACCGAGGAGGTCCTCACCGACCGCGGCGTCGGTGTGGACGACATCTCGGGGGTGACGGACAAGCGCACCACCACCGTCGCCATGGACTTCGGCCGCATCACGCTCGACCAGCAGTACGTGCTCTACCTGTTCGGCACGCCGGGCCAGGAGCGGTTCTGGTTCGTCTGGGACGAACTGGCCGAGGGCTCGCTCGGCGCCGTCGTCCTCGCCGACACCCGGCGCCTGGCCGACTGCTTCCCCTCGATCGACTACTTCGAACGGCGGGGCACGCCGTTCGTGGTGGCGGTGAACACCTTCGAGGGGGCGCCCACCTACGAACTCGACGAGGTACGGCTGGCGCTCCAGCTCAGCCCGTCCATCCCGATCGTCATGTGCGACGCCAGGAAGCGGAAGTCGAGCCGGGATGTGCTGATCACGCTGGTGAGGCATTCGGCCGAGCTGCGGGCGGCGCCGGTCGGCGGCTGACCTGCGCCCCTGGCCGTCATGCGGGATTGCGGACACCCCTAACCCGAGGCGACCTGACACAATCAACAGAAGATCTTGAGCGATATTTGTCTGATCGCTAGGGTGTGCCGAGTGCCACATTCCCCTGGTGTGCGACAAACGCGGTTATCTCGCGGCCCTGACGGGGCCTCGGGCGACCACGGCGAACACCGGCGATGGCGGGCAACCCGGGTCCGTAGCAAGATCGTCGCGATGCTCGTCTCCCTGGTCGCCCTCTGGGGATTCAGCGCATGGGTCACCGTCTCGGACGGCGTCAGCCTGCTGTGGGCCAGCACGATCGACGCCGACATCGTCCAGCCCAGCGAGCCCCTGCTGTGGGGTCTGCAGCGCGAGCGGCGTCTCACCATGACCGCCCTCGGCTCGGGATCGGCCGCCGATCCCCAGCTGCGCGCCCAGCGCGAGGAGAACGAGCGGCTCCGGCAGGCGTTCGACGAGTCCGCCCGCGCCGCCATCGCCCAGGGGGCCACGGCCGACGCCCTCAGCGTCCGCGCCGATGAGGTGCTGCGACGGGTCGCCACCCTGCCCGAGCTGCGCAGGCTCATCGACACCGGACAGCGGAACCGCCGGCAGGCGCAGGCCGCCTACGACGAGCTCGCCGACAGTTTCTACGACATGTACGGCGCGGCGCTGTCCGCCCTCGGCGACGAGGCCCTCGCCCAGAACGGCAGAGCGCTCGCGACGATGAGCAAGGCACGCGAGCTCATGTCACGCGAGGACGCGCTCGTCAGCGGCATCCTCGCCGGCGGCGGCTTCACCGGGGACGACCGGGCCGACGTCACCAGGGCGAGCACCATCGCCACCTACGTCATGGAGCAGGCCGCCTCCGAACTGCCCGCGGAGGACCAGCGTGCCTTCCGTGACTGGCATGCGGGCCCTTCGGCGGCCCGGCTGCGCATGCTGGAGCAGACCATGGCCACCGACGCCCTCACGGGAAGCGCCCCGATCACACCGCAGCAGTGGCGGCCCGCCGCCGACGGCGCGCTGTCCGGCCTGAACACGGTGATCCAGACGGGCGGTGACCGCCTGGTCGACCGGGCGGGACCCGTCGCGGCCGGCGTGCTCATCCGCCTCCTGATCGCCGGCGGACTCGGGCTGGTGGCCGTCGTGACCTCGATCGTGCTCGCGGTCACCACCACCAGGGCGCTGCTGGCTCAGCTGAACCGCCTGCGCGCGGCGGCGCTGGACCTGGCCGAGCGCCGGCTGCCCGGCGTGGTCGAGCGGGTCAGCCATGGACAGGCCGTCGACCTGGCCGAGGAGGCGCCGCCTCTGGCGTTCGGCCCTGACGAGATCGGCGAGGTGGCCCGCGCCTTCAACTCCGTGCAGGAGACCGCGATCAGGGTCTCCGTCGAGCAGGCGGAGCTGCGGCTGAACACGCGCAACATCCTGACCAGCCTCGCCCGCCGTACCCAGGGGCTGGTCAAGCGGCAACTCGACGCTCTCGACGTCATGCAGCGCCGCGCCACCACCCCCGAGGAACTGACCGACCTGTACGCGCTGGACCACCTCGTCGTCAGGACCAGGCGCGCGGCCGAGAACCTGCTCGTGCTGGCCGGGGCGACACCCGCCAGAACATGGCGGCGCTCGGTCCCGCTCATCGACGTGGCCCGCGGCGCGCTGGCCGAGGTCGAGGACTACCGCAGGGTCTCGATCACCCCGCTCGACGACAGCCACCTGCTCGGCGAGGCCGTCGGCGACCTCACCCACCTGCTCGCCGAACTCATCGACAACGCCGTCTCCTTCTCCCCGCCCAACACCACGGTCACGGTGGGCGGGCAGCACGTGGCCAACGGGTACGCGCTGGAGATCGAGGACCGCGGACTCGGCATGTCCTCCGCCGACCTGGCCGAGGCCAACAGGCAGATCGCCGACCCGCCGGAGTTCAAGGCCACCGGTACGGCGGCTCGGCTCGGCTTCTACGTCGTCAGCAGGCTCGCTGCCCGGCACGACATCCTGGTGACGCTGAAGGCCTCGCCGTACGGCGGGGTCGCCGCGGTGGTCCTGGTGCCACTCGCGCTGCTGCGTGAGCCCGAGCGGAGCGACCTCTTCACGCCGGTCGTTCCTCCGGAGCCGCCTACGCGCGGGGAGGCCGCGCCCACGCCGGGCGAGCAGGCACCCCCGGCCCTGCCCACCCGCCGCCGGACGACCCCCACCGCTCCGATCCCGTCGGCTCCCCCCACAGCACCGTCGGGTCCGCTCTCCGCGCCGGTGGCGGCTCCCTCCATCCGGGTCCCCGCGTCGACGCCGATGGCGGCTCCCGTACCGACCCAGACCAGCGACCAGCCGCTCTTCACCCCGGGAGGTCTCCCCCTGCGCGTGCCCCAAACCAGCATCGTTCCCGAACTGCGCGACCAGCCCGCCTCCTCCGCCGCCGACGCGCGGCCCGACGAACCCGTTCCCGGGATCGTGGACGACGAGGACGATCTGCGCATCCGCTTGGCGGCCCTCCAGCGGGGAACCGTCCGCGGCCGCGCCGCCGCCGAGCGCCTGCTCGGCGGTCGCGACCCCTACGGCGATCAGGAGCCGACATGACTACGGCCCAGCTGAACTGGCTGCTCAACGACATGATCACACGGGTCTCCGACATTTCACACGCGATCGTCCTGAGCAGCGACGGGCTCGTGCTCGCCGCCTCCGACGGACTGGATCCCGAAGACGCCACCCGGCTGTCGGCCGTCGCCGCCAGCCTGCAGAGCCTCGCCAAGGCCGCCACCGACTACGCCGACGGCGGCCAGGTCAAGCAGACCCTCGTGGAATGGCAGGAGCTGATCCTGCGGGTGACGGTCGCCGGTCACGGTGCCCGCCTGGCCGCGCTCACCACCCACGGCGCCGACCTCGGCCTCGTGGCCTACGAGATGGAGATGCTCATCGCGAAGGTCGGCCACCACCTGTCCACGAACGACCGCCTCACGTCCGCCAACGGCACCGACCTGGGAGAAGGTGAGGTCGCTTGATGACTCGTTCCGGCGCGCCCGAGCAGGAGGTCGACCCGAGTCTGCTGCGCCCCTTCGTGATCACCAGGGGGCGCACCCAGCCGGTCCGCGGGGCCTTCAACCTGATCACCCAGGCGGTCGCGGTGGCCGAACGCCCCGCTCTGGGGCTCGACCCCGAACACGCGGCGATCCTGCGTCTGTCCAGGGCTCCGATCGCGGTGGCCGAACTGGCCTCCCACCTGGACCTCCCGCCGGGCACGGTCTGCGTCCTGCTCGGTGACCTCCTCGCGCACGACCTGATCGACGTGCAGCACCCCCACCCCGACACCGACATCCATGACCCGCGGGTCTACAAGGCGGTACTCGATGGTCTTCGCTCTCTCTGAACGGCGCCGCATGCCCAACGCGGTCAAGATCCTGATCGCGGGCGGTTTCGGGGCGGGCAAGACCACCATGGTCAGCGCCGTCTCCGAGACGCGGACACTGCGCACCGAGGAACTGCTCACCGAACGCGGCGTCGGCGTGGACGACATCTCAGGCGTCTCCACCAAGCGCTCCACCACCGTGGCGATGGACTTCGGGCGCATCACGCTGAGCACCGACTACGTGCTCTACCTGTTCGGCACCCCCGGGCAGGAGCGTTTCTGGTTCCTCTGGGACGAGCTGGCGCTGGGCGCGCTCGGCGCGGTCGTCCTGGCCGACACCCGCAGGCTGGCCGACTGCTTCGCGGCCGTCGACTACTTCGAACGGCGCAGCACGCCCTTCATCGTGGCGGTCAACTGCTTCGAGGGGGCCGACCTGTTCGAAGTGGAGGAGATCAGGGTGGCGCTCCAGCTCGACCCGGTCATCCCCATCCTGCTGTGCGATGCCCGCGACAAGGGTTCCAGCCGCGACATGCTCATCGGCCTGATCGACCACGCCCTCCAGCGCCGCCTGCTGCACTCCACCTCGTGACGGCTGTTGCCGTTCCGGCAACGAAGTTTGCTGTCCCGTGAACCGTTGACGCATGCTCTCCGGTGAACGGAGGCAACCATATGGCAACGCACACGGAACACAACGGAACAGGCTCGGACCCGAGGGACGCAGGCTCGGGCGTGGAGATGGGCTCGGGGATGGGTGGGAGCTCGGCGGCGGGTGCCGAGCGGCAGCATGACATCGTCGTGGTCGGTGGTGGCGCGGCAGGGTTGAGCGGCGCGCTGACGCTGGCCAGGGCTCGACGCTCGGTCCTGGTGATCGACGCCGGCCGGCCGCGTAACGCGCCCGCCGGTCACGTCCACGCCTATCTGACCCGCGATGGCATGCCTCCCGCACGGCTGCTTGCCGAGGGTCGCGCGGAGGTATCGAGCTACGGCGGCGAGTTCGTGAACGCCACCGCCGTGGCCGCCGAGCGCGTCGAGGCCGGCGGATTCCGCGTCACGCTCGACGACGGGTCCTCTGTCGCGGCCAGGCGCCTGCTGCTGACCACCGGCCTGGTCGACGAGCTGCCCGACGTGCCGGGCGTCGCCGAGCGGTTCGGGCGGGACGTGCTGCACTGCCCCTACTGCCATGGCTGGGAGGTGCGCGACCAGCGGATCGGCATCCTCGCCACAGGGCCGCTGGCCGTCCACCACGCGCTGCTGTGGCGGCAGTGGAGCACGGACGTGACGCTGTTCCTGCACACGAGCGAAGGGCTGGACAAGGACGAGCGGCTGTCCGCACGCGGCATCACCGTGGTGGCCGGGCAGGTGGCGGAGCTGGAGGTGAAGGACGACGCGCTCACAGGGGTACGGCTGGCCGACGGCGGCGTGGTCCCCTGCCAGGCGCTCGTGGTGGCCCCCCGCCTCACCGCCGGTGTCCTTCCCGGCCTGGGGCTCGAGACGGCCGACCAGGAGATGGACGGGCACGTGGTCGGCAGCCGCATCGTCGCCGATCCCTCGGGAGCGACCGCGGTACCGGGTGTGTGGGTGGCGGGCAACGTCACCGCCCTCGCCGACCAGGTCATCGGCGCGGCGGCCGCGGGCGTCAAGGCGGGCGCGGCGATCAACGCCGACCTGATCGCCGAGGAGACGCACAAGGCCGTCGTCGCCCAGGCCCGCCGTATGCCCGATGAGGCGTTCTGGGACGCCCGCTACGGACAGAGCTCCAGGGTGTGGAGCGGGAACCCCAACGCCATCCTCGTGCGTGAAGTCACCGGCACGCGGCCGGGACGGGCGCTCGACCTCGGCTGCGGAGAAGGAGCTGACGCCATCTGGCTGGCTCAGCGGGGTTGGCGGGTCACCGGCGTCGACATCTCCGGTGTCGCCCTCGACCGCGCCGCGGCCGAGGCCGCCGTCGCGGGCGTCGCCGACCTGGTGGAGTGGGAACGGCACGACCTCGGTGAGACGTTCCCTGACGGCGCCTACGACCTGGTGTCCACGCACTTCCTGCACTCGTATTCGGACATGCCGCGGGAGCGGATCCTGCGGGCGGCGGCCGGTGCAGTCGCGCCCGGCGGGGTGCTGCTGGTCGTCGGACACGCGGACGCCGGGCCGCGGCATCCGCATTCCGACCTGCGGCTTCCCTCAGCCGACGAGGTGTTGTCGTCGCTCGAGCTCGCCGACGGGCAGTGGGAGGTGCTGGTGTGCGAGGAGCACGAGCGGATCCAGACCGGACCGGACGGGCGTCCGGCCGGCCGTACGGACACCGTGGTCAAGGTCCGCCGCCTCCCCGCCTGACGGGCCCTTCCGCACCACCGGATCGTCCTCTGCCCCGGTCGGTCAGGGACGGTTCCAGAAGGAAGGGGGCAGGGCGTCGATCTCGGCGGCGGCGGCGCTCGGCGCACCGGTCAAGGCGGCGCTCTGCGCACCGGTCAGGGCAGGATGGCGTCCACGTAGCCGCCGTCGACGCGGACCGCGCCGCCCGTGGTCGCCGAGGCCTGCGGCGAGCTGAGGTAGACCACCATGTTCGCGATCTCCTCGGGCTCGATCAGCCGCTGCAGCAGCGACTGGGGCCGGTGCCTGCGCATGAACGCCCGCTGCGCCTCCTCCCACGGCAGTTCCCTGTCGACCAGCTCGTACACGAAGTCCTCGACTCCGCCCGTGTGGGTCGGGCCCGCGATCACCGAGTTGACGGTGACGCCGCTCCCCGCCGCCTCCTTGGCGAACCCGCGCGAGACGGCGAGGAGGGCCGTCTTCGACATGCCGTAATGGATCATCTCGACGGGCGTGACCACCGCCGAGTCGCTGGCGACGTACTGCACGCGCCCCCACGACCTTTCGGTCATGCCCGGCAGGTAGGCGCGGGTGAGTCTGACCGCGGCAAGGACGTTCACCTCGAAGTACCTGCGCCACTCGTCGTCGGTGATCTCCAGCGCGGGCTTGGCGCCGAAGATGCCGAGGTTGTTGACGAGGATGTCCACATCGGGCAGGAGCTCGACCACCCTGGCGGCGCCGTCCTCGGTGGACAGGTCCGCGGCGACGGCCGTCACCTGCGCGCCCTCCACCTCGCCGCGCAGCTTGTCCGCCGCCGCCTCGACGGTCGACCGGCTCCTGCCGTTGACCGCCACGCGCGCCCCCGACCTGGCGAGCCCTGCGGCGATCGCCGCCCCGATGCCCTGTGTCGAGCCGGTGACCAGGGCGGTCTTCCCCGAGAGATCGATGTGCATGGGGATGGTCCTTCCCGCGCGGTGGTGGTTCATCCGCCTTTCATTTCCGTGTCCGACGCTGTCATGGGACAAGCCGAGGCAAGGGGTTCACGTGAGCATCACCGCCGAGAAGGGCCAGCGGGTGACCGAGTCCGCGCCACGCCGCGCGCGCAGGCGGTGGATGTCGTGGCTGGTGGCGGCGTTGATCGCCGCCTGGGCATGTGTCAGGCTTCTCGGGCTTGAGCATGGATCGTTCCTGACGCAGCTGATGACGCTCACGCCGTACGCGCTGGTGGCCGGGACGGCCGTGGCGGCGGTGCTGGCGGTGCGCAGGAGGGCCGCGGCCGTGCCGGCGCTGGCCGCCGTGCTGGCGCTGGCGACCGGCGTGCTGCCCCGCGCCTTCGCCGACCCGCTCACCGCGCGGGGGCCCGCGCTCAAGGTGCTGTCGATCAACCTGTTCTCCAGGGCGGACGCCCAGGCCGTGGTCTCGCTGGTACGGGAGTTCGATCCGGACGTGTTCAGCGCGCTCGAACTGGGACCCGAGACGGTCAGGCGGCTCGACGCGGCGGGGCTGGACACGCTCATGCCGTACCGGGTGCTCCAGCCCGCGTGGGGCGCTACGGGCAGCGGGCTGTACGCCAAGCATCCGCTGACCGAGCTGAAGGGGTTGTTCACGCCCATCGGCCATAACATGCCCGCGGCCACCGTGACGCTGCCTTCGGGCGCCCGGGCGCAGGTGGTGGCGATCCACCCGAATCCGCCGCTGGGCCGGATGACCGCCGAATGGAACGCCTCGCTCGCGGCGATGCCGCCGCCGTCACCTGACGTGATGCGCGTGCTGGCCGGGGACTTCAACGCCAGCCTCGACCACAGGGCCATGCGCGACCTGCTCGCGAAGGGCTACATCGACGCGGGCGAGGCGGCGGGCGAGGGGCTGACGCCGACGTGGCCGCACGGGCGGCTGATCCCGCCGCTGATCACGATCGACCACGTGCTGGCGGACCGGCGGATGGGTGTGGCACGGGTGGAGGTGCGTGACGTCCCGCGCACCGACCATCGCGCTGTCTTCGCCGAGCTCCGCCTCCCGTGACATCGCAGGACGGCACGGGGGCGGTCGTCCCTGGGACCGAGGTGGAGGCGGGGCTCAGCGGCGGGTGAAGGTGCCCAGGCCATTCTGGTTGAGGTGCTCGACGGTCACCGCGGTCGCCCGCCGGGCCTCCCGCACGGTGAACCGTACGCCGGACAGGCCCACCGCGTTCTCCCCCTGGGTGGGGTAGCTGAAGGTGTCGCCGTCGTAGTGGCGCAGCGGGAACGCCGTCCCCTTGGGGCCGAGCCGCATCACCAGACCGTCCGGGGTGGAGAGGACCTGCATCGGCCCGTAGTAGGGGTTGTCGTAGGTTCCCGTGTACGCGTCGGCCGGATGCCGCTGGGTGGCGTCGGGCGGGGGTCTCGCGTAGTCGAGCGTCGACCGCCCGGCCTGGTCCATCTTCGCGAACAGGCCGCCGATGAGGGGAAGCCAGTCGACGGTCTGCCTGCCGTGCTGCGCGATGTCGAAGAAGGTCTCGGCCACCGCCTCGGGTACGCCCAGGGGTTCGCCGTTGGTGAGGACGACGATGCCGAGCCCTTCCGTCGGGAGCAGCGTCACCGTGGTGGCCGCGCCGAGGTCGAACCCGCCCGAGTGGTTGAGCCGGAGCCGTCCGAGGTCGTCATAGCCCACGTTCCAGCCGAGACCGTAGAAGCCGGCCTCGCCGAACGGCGCCCTGGGCGGGGCGGAGACGATCTGCGGCAGGTGCGTCTGTTCGAGGGCGGCCTGATCGATGACCGTCCTGCCGCCGACCTTGCCGTCGCCGAGCTGCAGCCGCATCCACGAGACCATGTCGCGGGCCGTGGAGCTGGCGCCGCCCGCCGGTGACTGGGCCTGCGGGTCGCGGCTGCCCTTGGCCTCCCAGTGACCGTTCACCTTGACGTGGAGGGAGGCCCGGTCGGGCGCGTTGGCGTAGTCGTCGAAGAGCGAGCTGGTGGACGTCATGCCGAGTGGCCGGTACAGCACCTGCGCCGACAGCTCCTCCCATGTGACGCCGCGGGCCTTCGCCACCGCCTCCGCGGCCGCCGTCAGCCCGAAGTTGGTGTAGGCGTAGCTCGCGCGGAAGGGCGCCAGCGGCTCGTAGCGCAGGCGTGCGATGATGTACGGCCTGCCGTACCCGAGATCTTCGAGCAGGTCGCCGGCGTGATCGGGAAGACCGCTGCGGTGGGCGAACAGGTCGGCCAGGGTGACGTGCCTGCTCACCCACGGGTCCTTGAGCGCGAACTCCGGGTCGTGCTTGACCACGGGGTCGTCCCAGGCGACGGTCTTGCCGCCCACGACCCCCGCGACCACGGTCGAGGCCAGGGGCTTGGAGACCGAGGCGAGCTGGAACACGGTGTCGGGGCCGACGGGCCGAGGGTCGCCCACGCGCCTCACGCCGTACCCCTTCAGGTACAGCGTCCGGTCCTTGTGGACGACGGCGACCGACAGGCCGGGCACGCCGGTCCTGGCCATCGTGGCGCGGATGACCCCGTCGAGGCGGGCGACGGCGCCGTGGATCTGCGCCTGGGTGAGGGAGGGCGGCGCCTGGGCCGGCGGGGCCGCCGACAGCGCGGGCGTGGGCGTGGGCGTGGCGAGGGTCGTCGACGTCGGCACGGCCGGTGGGTCCGGCCGCGTCCCCGCCGCGACGGCTGCGCCGAGCGGCGCGCCGAACTGCCCTGCCGCCGTCACCATGCCCCCGGTGCCGCACGCGGCGATCAGCAACGCACCCGCGCCCGCGGCCGCCCGGCCCGCGCACCTCCGCCTCACCTTTACAGTATTTCCGCATTTCACACGGCTATGTGCGCCCCCCGGACTCCCCAACCGATGACGGCGGCCCAGGACCGCGAGCAGGCGCACGGGCACGCCCACACCGCCGGCGGCCGCCGGCGACTCCCAGGCGCTCGCCCGGCCGAGGGATGACGCGTCCGATCCTCGCCAGCGCAGGCGCCCGTCGACCCGCCAGAGTCGGACTCCGCAGGCATTCGACGCGAAAGGACCCCACCTGTGCACGTGACCCCCGAGCTGAAGGTGATGTACTTCGGCACGCCCGTGGTGCTGATCAGCTCCCTCAACGAGGACGGCACCGCCAACCTCGCGCCGATGTCCTCGGCGTGGTGGCTGGGCCGGTGCTGCATGCTGGGCCTGGGCAACAGCGGGCAGACGACGGCCAACCTGCTGCGGGAGCGCGAATGCGTGCTCAACCTGCCGTCGTCCGCGATGGTCGAGGCGGTCGACAGACTCGCGCTCACGACGGGCGCGCCCGTGGTACATCCCGGCAAGGCACGGCAGGGCTACCGGTACGAGCCGGACAAGTTCGGGCTGGCGGGACTGACCGAACAGCCGTCCGACCTGGTCAAGGCGCCACGGGCGGCCGAGTGCCCCATCCAGCTGGAGTGCACGGTCACCGCGTCGTACCCGTTCGGCGCTCCGACGTCGCACGCCACCGCCTTCGAGGTGGAGGTCGTCCGCGCCCACGTCGACGAGAGCCTGATCATCCCCGGCACGCAGTACGTCGACCCGGTCGGGTGGGATCCGCTCATCATGAAGTTCTGCGAGTTCTTCGGCGGCGCGGAGAACGTCCACCCGTCCAAGCTCGCGAAGGGGTGGAACATGCCACACGACCGTGCGCGGACGGCATGACCTGCGGGGTCGCCCTCAGCCGACACGGGCGGCGGGTGGAGACGCGGTGGGTGGAGGCGCGGCACGCGGTCGTCCGGGGCTCCACCCACCGTGAGTCCTTACAGCGGAATCGCGCCGGTGATGGTCGTGCCCGCGCCGTGAACGTCGTTGACGGTCAACTTCCCGCGCAGCGAGGCGAACCGGGCCACGGGTACGGCGAAGCGCTCGCCCGCCGGCACGGGGAAGCCCTCCCCGTCATGGCTGATGGTCAGTCTGAGCCCGTAGTCGGCTGACGTGACGGCGATCGACAGCCTGTGCGTCCCGCCGTACGTCTCGATCTGGTCGAACACGGTCCTGATGGTGTAGCGGACGACCTCGCCCGCCTCACCTGGGACAGGAGCCCTGGGCAGCGCCCAGATCTCGACCACGACGCCGGTCCGCGCCGACCATTCCTGCGCTAACGTCTCCAGCGTCGATCCCAGAGCGTCGGGCTCGGTCACGTACAGCTGCATAACCATGTGTCCCCCTGTTTCCGTTGCCCGCTCCGAGCGGGCGGCCCCCCGTGCGCGGACGTCCTTGGCGAACGCCCCCGTCTACCCCGAGTCCGGCTTCCTGTCGCGTGACGAGCGACAAGATCGGACGTGCCCCTGACGACCGCGGCGCCTGCCCCGTGTGACCGAACATCCCCTCGTACGGGCCCTGACGCGGGCAGTCATGCGTGTCCCCGATTATGGCGGCTCGGCGCCTGCCGTACGGCGAGATCAGCGGAGACGCCGAGGCGATTTCCGCCTGCCGTGCGGCGGGGGCGCAGCCGGTCCCATCAGCCGTGATGCCCGCCGTCGCCCGTCGCGCCCGCGGCGCCGCCGGCGGCGAACGGAGCGGTCGCTCCGATCAGCTTGCCCTTCGTGCCCAACTGGTTGAAAACGCGCACGGCACTCCCAACTCGATCATTACCGGGCTGTCCCGAACCGCATAATACGGGCCGTAGATTAACAGCGTGATCGGCTCGACCGGACGGTACCGAACAGTTCCGTTCGGGTCAAGATCGGATAGCGTGGGCTCATGCCTACCGGAGCCCGCGAACGACTGCTCGTCACCGCCGACGCTCTCTTCTACGCCGAGGGCGTCAGGGCGGTCGGGGTCGAGCGCATCCTGGGCGACTCAGGGGTCGGGCGGGCCTCGTTCTACCGCCACTTCCCCGGCAAGGAGGACCTGGTCGTGGCGGTGCTGCGGCGGCGCGACCAGGCATGGAGGGCGTGGCTGGCCGAGCGGGTGAACGCCCTGGGCGGCGAGGCGCTGAACGTCTTCGACGCCCTGGCCGAGTGGTTCGCCCGCGCGGACTTCCATGGGTGCGCGTTCATCAACGCCATGGTCGAGGCCACCCCCGGCAGCGCGGCTCATCAGCTCGCCGTCGCGCACAAGGAGCGCGTCACCTCCTATGTCACGGGACTGCTCGCCGAGAGCGGGCACCCGGACGTGGAGCGGCTGGCATGCCAGATCGTCCTGCTGATGGACGGCGCCATGGTCACGGCCATGCACGACCGGACGGCGAGACCCGCGCACCGCGCCCGTGCCGTGGCCGCCGCGCTGCTCGACCGGCCACCCCGCCGCCGCGGTTCGCGCACGCTCGCGTGAACCGGGGGTCCCGCCTCGAGCGGTCAGGACGTCAGGCGGACCGCCACCTCCATGCCCACGGGGACGCCGTCCTCCAGCAGACCGATCTGGCGCAGCCGGGCGAGCGAGACGTTGACCCCTTCGCGCTCCACGGCGGCCAGCAGGGCGAGGACGGCGGGGTGCGCCGCCCCGTCGACGACCGGGACGTCCTGCTCGAACCGCCAGCGGACCACCATCTCCTTGCCCGGCTCGATCGTGCCGCGCCGCACGTCGTCCCAGTCGGAGGGGGGCGGCTCGGCGACCGGCCAGCAGCACACCACCTCCGTCTCGGTCTCGCTGCCCTCCGCCGTCCCGATCGTGGTCCAGAACGCCCCTGTCGGTGCGTTGCCCGCCGCCGACAGCCGTCGCCACAGCCCGGCGAACAGCTCGTTCGCCCGCTCGTCGTCGGCGACCTCGGGTGGAAGGAGCACGCCCGCCCAGTGCTGCCGCTCCGCCTGCCGTACCTCGGCCTGCCACTCCACGGGGCCCGCCAGCAGCTGGTCGAGGACGGCCAGCGCGGCGTCCTGGCGCTCCCGCTCGGCTGCCAGCCTGTCCCTGTGTACGGCCAGCGTCACGGCGGCGGTCTTCGGATCCTGGAGCAGCTTGGCCGCCTCGGCCAGCGGCAGATCGGCCGAGCGGGCCGCCTTGAGCCTCAGCGCGGACTCGAACTGGGTGGCGCTGTAACGGCGGTGCCGCGACCACTCGTCGACAGCGGCGGGCGGCAGCAGGTCCTGCTCGTCGTAGAGGCGGAGCGCCTTCACGCTCAGGCCGGTCAGTTCGGCGAACTCCCCGATGTTCATCACGCGTCCCAGTGTGGGACCTCCCCCAGGGGCAGGTTCCACCCTGAGCCGAGCCCCACCCGGGCCGGCGCCGCGGCCTACGCGCGGGGGAAGGCGGCCCCCGTCCGGCGCGCGTAGGACGCGAAGTCACCCGGCTCGCGGCCGAGCACGCGCTGGACGCCGTCGGAGACGTGGTCGGCGCGCCCCTGGCGGATGTGCTCGAACAGCTCTCCGAGCAGCGCCGTGTACTCGGCGGGATACCCGAGCGCGGCCGCCTCCTCGCGGTACCGCGCCACGCTGAGCGGGGTGTAGCCGATCGCCCTGCCCGCGGCCCGCGCGACCTCGCCGACGGCCTCGCGCCACGTGATCGCCTCGGGGCCCGACAGCTCGTAGATCTGGCCGTCGTGTCCCTGGCCTGTCAGCGCGGCGACGGCCACGTCCGCGACGTCCTCCAGGTCGACGAACGGCTCCTTCCCCTCGCCGGCGGGCAGCCTGACGTCGCCCGCGGCCACGGGCCCCGTCAGCATCGGGTCCTCGCTGAAGTTCTGCATGAACCACGTCGGGCGCAGGATCGTCCACGCCGTGTCCGACTCACGCACCGCCTGCTCGGCGTCGGAGGGGACACCCATCTCCGCCCACACCCGCGCGGACAGCAGGACCAGCCGTTCGACGCCATGGGCGGCGGCCAGCTCGCCGAAGGCCCGCAGCGTCGTCGCGGCGTCGGCCGCCTGCGAGTCGACCACGTAGGCGGCGCGCGCGCCGGACAGGGCGGGCTTCCACGTCGCCTCGTCGGCCCAGTCGAAGCGGGTCTCGCCCGACCTGGACGCCACCCGGGCAGTGTGACCCTGAGCGCGCAGCCCTGCCGCCACCCTGCGGCCCGTCTTGCCCGTGCCGCCGAGAACCAGAATCGGTGAAGTCGTCATGCGTGCCAGTCAACCGCCATCAGATCGGACGGGCGATGGCTGAGACTCCTGGATCGATGTCCGCGCGTCTAGACTGCGCGGCGTGGAAGACGCCCTGTCGAGCCTGCTGCACGAGGTCACGCCCAGAGGGGCGCTGTTCGACCAGTCGATCGTCCGCCCGCCGTGGGCACTGCGTTTCGTGGAGGAGACACCGCTGACCCTGATGGCGATCCTCAGCGGTGAGGCGTGGATCGTGCCCGACGGCGGCGATCCCGTCCTGCTGCGCGCCCGCGACGTCGCCATCGTGAGAGGCCCCGAGCCGTTCACCGTCGCCGACTCCCCCGGAACCGCGCCGCTGGCCGTGATCCACGACGCGGAGCTCTGCACGACGCCCGACGGGCGGACCGTGCTGGACGAGCTGCCGATGTGCGCGGACGACGGCCTCGGCCGCTCCGCCATCGGGCTCAAGGGGACCTACCAGGTACGGGGCAGCGTGTCGGAGCGGGTGCTCTCGGCGCTGCCGCGCGTCGCCCACGTTCCGTCGGCATCCGCTGGCCGCCCCATCCTCGACATGATCGTCAGCGAGATCGGCCGGGACAAGCCGGGTCAGCAGGTGGTCCTCGACCGGCTGCTCGACCTGCTGCTCGTCTCCAGTCTGCGGGAATGGTTCGATCGCCCCGAGGCCTGCGCCCCCTCGTGGTACCGCGCCCACCACGACCCCGTGATCGGCAGGGCGCTGCGGCTCATCCACGACGATCCCGCGCATCCGTGGACGGTGGCGAGCCTGGCCGGCAAGGCGGGCGTCTCGCGGTCGCGGTTCGCCCAGCGCTTCACCGAACTGGTGGGCCGGCCGCCCATGGCGTACCTCACCGACTGGCGTATCTGCCAGGCGGCCGATCTGCTGGCCCGCACCGACGGGACGGTCGACGCCGTCGCCCGCCAGGTCGGCTACTCCAACGCCTACGCGCTCAGCGTCGCCTTCAAGCGGACGCTCGGGGTGCGGCCGAGCGAGCATCGCGCCAGATCCAGGCTGCCCGCCTGAGCCCGCAGGACCGTGCCGGCAGCGGGGCTCAGGGCAGGCGGAGCGGCCCCGGCCTGGTCACTCGGCAGGGGCCGCGTAGACGGCTACGGCATGGGGTGGGCCGTGAAGAAGTCCCACGAGATGCGCGTGGCGTCCGGCCCGAGAGGGTCGCCGAACCTGCTGCACGAGCAGCCGCCCGACCACTTGTGCGCCAGTCCTTCGACGAAGTAGGCCTCGATCACCGACTCGCCGGTGCCGGCCTGGGTGTGGGTGTCGTGGGTGAAGGCGCGCCCGTTCTCCGTGGCCTGTCTGGTGACGTCGGCGATCGCGTCGACGTCGTCGTCGTCCACACCCCCGTCGAGCGCCAGGTCGGCGGTCTGGGCCCACTGGGTGACGGCGTCGCGACCCAGTTGCGGGTTCACGGTCCCGTCGGCGAGGCCGTGGACCAGGAAGACGGGCATCTTGCGGGCGTAGGCGCCCATCGCCTGGTAGGCGTGCAGGCCGCTCTGCTCGGGTGTCGCGTTCTGGTCATGCGGGAAGGGGCCGCCGGCCATGATGCCGATGGCCGCGTACACGTCGGGATAGGTGGCCCCCATGATCGACGACATCGCGGCCCCCGAGGAGGCTCCGATGACGTAGGTCCTGCGGGTGTCGACGGTGTACTGCGAGCGGATCTTCTCGGTGATGCCCGCGATGATCGACGGCTCGCCCTTGCCGCGCACCTGGTTGCCGGCCTGGGCGAAGTTCCAGCAGCTCAGCAGGTTGTTCAGGATGCCCTGCTCGGGATAGACGACGATGAAGCCACGGGCCTCGGCGAGCGCGTTGTACCTGGTGACGTCCTCCATGTCCTTGGCGTTCATGGTGCAGCCGTGCAGGGCGACCAGCAGCGGCATCGGGGTGCCGGGCCGGTAGGAGGACGGCACGTAGCCGCGGTAGTTCCTGAAGCCGGCCGCGTTGGAGTAGCTGCCGGTGAAGCTCGTGCCTGCCGCGTGCGCGGGCGTCGCGACCAGCGTGGTGGCGACGAGCGCGAGGGCGACGGCGATGGCGAAACGTTTCAATCCTGCCTCCATGGGGGTGGTTGGCCGAGGCTTAGGGCAGATCGTGGGCCAGCGGGGTGCCGAAGTCGATGGGCCCACGCAGCCGGCTCCGGCCTTCTCCCTGTGCGGGCGCACAGTCGGCGGATCGCGGTGGTGAGCGGATCGCAGCGGTGAGGTGTGTCGAGAATGGGAGGGCTTCAGTAGGATTCACCGCTTATGGCGTCACCACTGCGGCTGCCCGCGGAGAGCCTGAGGCTCGCCGGCAGACACCTGCTGCCCCTGGCCTTCTTCTACAGCGCGGGACGGCTGGTCCACGACCTGATCCTGCTGGTGGCCGCGTACACGGCCGATGTCGAGGGACCGCGCAAGTACGTCGGGTTCGCCGTGATGAGCCTCGCCGTGCTCGCGACGCTGGCCGCCTACATCGCCATGTTCAGGGTGATCAGGAGGGGCGAGGCGCCCGACCCGTCCGGCACGACGGCCGGGGACGAGGGAGACGACAGGCTCAGGACGGCCATCGCCCACACCCTGCTGCCCTTCCTGGTCTTCTACGGCGCGTGGGGCCTGTTCGCGGAGGACGTGCGCCAGTACAGCGTGCTGGCCCAGGAACTCGGCGGCGTCCAGCAGATCGACAACCTGTCCTTCGACCCGCTGCTGGTCACGGGCGCCATCGCCGCCGTCACGTTCGCCGTGCGCACCCTGCTCGAGAAGTGGTACGAGCGGGGCCGCGGCGCCTTCGCGGGGGTGCTCACCACGGCCTTCGAGTCCATGTGGATGTTCTTCGCGGTCATCAGCCTGGAGGTGTTCGTCTCCGCGAGGATCGAGTGGCTGACCTCCCGCGCGGCGTGGACGGCGGTGAGCGACGCGCTGGGGGCGGTCCTCGGCCCGCTCGCCGACCTCGTGGGCGTGGTGCTGCCCCGTCCTGTGGAGGCGCTGGTGCTCCCGCTGGTCTGGCTCACGATCGCCGCCGTCGTGTACGGCAGGGACATGTCCCGCGAGGAGGAGATCGTCGCGGGCACCCGCGTGGAGCCGACGGCGGGAGCCGTCTGGCGGCGGCTGCCGCGTCAGATCAGGTCGGCCGCCGAGTTCCTGACAGGTGGTCTGCGCGACAAGTACACCCCGATGCTCAACGGCATGCGCTACGTCCTCAGCGCGGGCGCGCGCTTCTACCTGACGTTCTGCCTCTGCTACGTCCTGCTGCTCCTGGCCAGGGAGTGGACCTTCGTGGGCGTCACCAGGCTCGTCGGCCCGCACGAGAGCAACTGGTGGACCATGTGGCACGGGCCTGTCCGGTTCGGTGTGACCGCGCTGTTCGAGGTGGCACGGATCAGCCTGCTGGCCGCCGCCCTGCACCTGCTCGGGCGCAGCCGAGAGGCCGGCCTGGGGAACGACAGGCCCGGGAACGGCGGCTCCCCTGACGGCGGCCCCGCGGCCGGCGGACGTGAGGTCAGGGCGCCAGCCTGAGGGCCTCTTCCACGCCCTCCAGCCGCACCTCGATCCGCATGGGGTCGGCGGCGGCCGCGGGGACCACGAAGGAGGCCTGCCACCGCAGCTCCTTTCCGACCCTCGGCGGCACCGGCTTGTAGTTCCCGTCGAAGCGCGAGCACGTCGGCTCCACGCCGTCGACCGGCGTGACCGAGCTAACGGTCGCGGAGGTCCACACCCGGCCCGACGGGTCGCGGACCGCGGCGGCGCACCCCTTGGCCAGCGTCTTGCCGGCCTCCTGGGACAGCGGCGTCACCCCGATCACCGCGGTCAGCGCCCTGGTGCCCGCCGGGGCGCGCTCCCCTGGGTCGACGGGCTTCAGGCTGATCAGCCGCCACCGCGATCCCGCGTGCTGCGCGGGCCCGCCAGGCGGCGCCTCGACCACGGCGTCCCCCATGGCGGCCCGGTAGCGCTCGAGGTGGGGAAGGGCCTGCACGCCCACCACGCCGGCGACCGCGACCACGAGGCCGAGCGCGTAGCGAAGGTTCCTCACGGCGCGCCCTCCTTGATCGTCACCGTCGGGCCCGCCGCGGCGAGCCGCTCGCGGGTGAGGCCCAGGTCGATCTCCACCGCTGGACCGAGCGCCCCGTTGAGGCGGTGGATGCTGGAGTACCGCGCCTTGCTGATCACCAGCCGCGCCCCCTCCGCCTGCGCGGGCAGGATCTCGAAGGCCAGCGTTCCCGACCGCCAGATGCCCGCCTGCAGCGGCTCACCCTCCAGGCCGAGCACCCGGTCGCTGACCGCGAACTCGGCGCCGTCCGCCGACCTCAGCACGGCCGTTCCCAGCGTGACCTGTTCGGTGGTCGCCGCCGCGCCCGCCCGCACGACCACCCACACGCCGCCGGTGGTCATCGTCTTGCCGCCGAAGGACTTCTCCAGCCGCAGCGTGCGGCCCACCTCCACGCCGTCGACCCTGAAGGTGTACGGCAGGACGCGCACCTCCTCGCCCACCACGCCGCCCGTGGCGATCGGCCGGTAGGTCAGGTCCGCATCAGGGATGAGCCGCTGCGCCCCTCCGATGGCGGCGAGCAGGGCCAGGCCGACCGCCACGGAGGCCGCTCTGTTCATCCGCGCTCGACCCGGGCCTTCAGGATCGCCATCACCTCGCCCTTGAACCACAGGGACACGCCCGAGCTGTAGCCGAGCAGCGACCAGCTCGGCTCCCACGTCTCGTCCCGCATCGTGACCGTGACCTGCCGCGGATCGCCGACGGACGCCGGCAGCACCCACGCGAACCTGACCTTCTCCGCCATGCCGGGGTTGATCTGTCCGCCCTCGCCGTCGTCACGGACGACCGCCTGACGATGGAGGTCGGCGATCGGGTCGACGTGATAGCGGTCGGCGTGCACGTCGAGGTCGAGATACAGCTCGGTCAGGTTCACCGCCCGCGGGCTGACGTTCGTCACGTCCATGTCGAGCACCAGGTAGCGGCCCTTCTGCCCCGTGCCCGACCAGGGCAGCGGGTCCTTCGTGGCGAACCCGACCCTGACCGGTCTGATCGCGACCCTGTGTCCGGTCACGCTCTGCCCGATCCCGATCTGCCGTGGGCCCTCCTTGACGGCGTCCTCGAGACCGCCGAGCGGCCAGGCGATCAGGATCGACGACACGACCACGGCGGCGATGCCGCCGTACCATCGCCACACCCCGCGCCCTTGGGGCGACATGTCCCCATCTGTCCGCACCCGCGGCATGATACCGACGATCGGCCTCCGCGTTCAGGTCTGCCGGCGCTGCCGCATCTCGGCCTCGTGAACGTGCCGCCTGCCGTCGAGCAGCTCGGTGCGTGCCTGGCGTTCGAGCTCCTTGAACGTCCGGTAGTAACCGTCGTCGTACTCCTCGACGATCTGGAAGGTCCAGCGTCCAGGCAGGACCTCGCGCCCCAGCAGCTCGGTGCGGATCCGCCGGGCCATCTCGTCATGGCCCGCCGACGCCAGCAGCTCGACCACGTCGTCGAGGGTCCGGTCGGCGGTCCCCGTGAGCTGATGGAAGGAGTAGAGGTGGCCCCTGGCGCGCTCGGTGGTCTCCAGCGCCTCCGACAGGCGGCCGAGGCCCTCGACGACCGCGTCAGTCGCTCCGTCGGGACGGCGGTGCTCCGGGTCGGGTGTGTACGGCATGCTTGCACGGATACCCGGCCGGGCCGGGAACGATGCCTCAGACCCCGGCCACCGGGCCCTCCACCGCCCTCCTCCGGCCCTCCCCTGCCCGCGGCCTGGAGCCGCCCCTGCTAGCCACGCGCCCGGT
This sequence comes from Nonomuraea sp. bgisy101, assembly GCF_057708945.1. Taxonomy (NCBI): domain Bacteria; kingdom Bacillati; phylum Actinomycetota; class Actinomycetes; order Streptosporangiales; family Streptosporangiaceae; genus Nonomuraea; species Nonomuraea sp. bgisy101. The sequence goes on along the minus strand of NZ_JBYITD010000030.1, from coordinate 100,229 downwards.
CGCCCGCCAGGGCGTCGAGGAAGTTCCGAATCTCCAGGGCGCGGGCGTTCTCGCCGACGGCGGCCGACAACCGGATCGCCTCGGTCAGCACCTCCACCGCCTCCCGCCTCCTGCCGAGCCCGGCCAGCGCCTTGCCCACTCCCTCCTTCCCCATGGCGACGTTGACCCTGTCCCTCCATCCTCCGGCCTTGTCGACGACGGCGCTGAACAGCTCGTACGCCCTCGCGTGGTCTCCCCGCCGCAGCGCGATCTTGGCGAGGCGGATCGCCACCTCGATCTCGACCCGCCCGATCCCGAGGGCGGGGACGCCGGCCAGCAGGTCCTCCGCCGCCTCGTACCGGCCGAGGTCCTCGTAGGCGCCGGACAGGAAGCACAGTGTCAGCGCGAGCGCGGGCGCGTCGCCGCTCTCCCTCACCAGGGCGAGCGCCTCGTCGTAGAGGGCGAGCGACTCCGCCGCCCTTCCCGTCCTGCGCTCGACGGAGGCCAGGTTGACCAGGGCCAGGATCCGCGTGTGACCGCTCAGCCCGGGCAGCGCCTCGGTCAGGAGCGGGCGGGCCTGGTCGTAGCGGCGCTCGATCGTCTCCAGGGCGCCGAGCGAGACGAGCATCGCGTTCTCGCCCCTCCTGTCCGATTTCGTGCGGCAGGCGCGCAACGCCAGCAGCGTCGTGGCCCGCCAGTCGTCGAGGTAGCCGCTGATCTCGTACAGCCGCACACCGGACAGCGCCAGATCCCAGCAGTGCGTGGTCATGCCCAGCTCCGCCGCCCGCGCGACCAGGCCGGTGAGCGTGCGGCGCTCGGCCTCCAGCCAGGCGAGCGGGTCGCCGAGCATCCGCGCGACCGCCTCGGGCTCGGCCCGCCTGCGCGGCGCGTCGCCGTGGAAGGGGATGAACCCGTCGAGGTAGTCGCGGGAGTAGGCCTCGTCGGCCAGGGCGAGGAACGTCTCGAAGGCCCTGCCGAGCACGGCCGCGCGGGCGGGGGCGTCCATGGCGGCGGTGGCGCGTTCGCGGGCGAACAGGCGGATCAGGTCGTGGAAGCGGTAGCGCTCCTGCCCCGAGGGGTCCGCGCCGAGCGGCTGGACGAGCTGGGCGTCGGCCAGCCGTTCGAGCAGGTCGCCCGCCTGCTCGACCTGGACGTCCATGAGGGCGGCCACGATCCAGGGCGCGAAGCCCCCCGGCAGGTCGAGCAGGCCGAGCCGTTCGAAGAGCGTGCGCTCGGGCGCGGGCAGGTGCCGGTAGCCGAGCTCGAAGCCCGCCCGCACGTCGAGGTCTCCCGCGCGCAGCTCGTCGAGGCGGCGGCGCTCCTCCTCCAGCCGGCCGGCCAGGTACTCGGCCGTCCAGCCCGGGCGGGTGGCCAGGCGCGCGCCCGCGATCCGCAGGGCGAGCGGGAGCCCGTCGCACAGCTCCGCCACCCGTGAGAGCGGCCGCTCGGCCGACGGCTCGCGGGAGGCGATGCGGGCGACCAGCGCGGCCGCCTCTCCCTGCGGCAGGACGCCGAGCTGGACCGGCTTGGCGCCCTCCCCTGCCACCAGGCCGTCGAAGCGCCGCCGTCCCGTCACCACGACCCGGCACCGTGCGGTTCCCGGCAGCAGCGGCCTGACCTGCGCCGCGCCTGAGGCGTTGTCCAGGAGGATCAGCATCCGCCTGTCGCGCACCAGGCTGCGGAAGAGCGCCGACCGCTCGTCGAGACCCGAGGGCGGCCTGGTGACGCCGAGCGCGTGGGAGAAGCGTTCGAGCACGTCGGCGGGGTCGAGCGGGTCCGACTGTCCGCGCAGGTCGACATAGAGCTGGCCGTCGGGGTACCGGTGGGCGGCCCGGTGCGCCCAGTGCACGGCCAGTCCTGTCTTGCCCACCCCTCCCGCGCCGCTGATGACCACGAGCGGCGCGTCCCCGTCCATGGCGTCGAGCTCTGCCGCCCTGCCGGTGAAGGCGTAGACGTCCGGCGGCAGCTGCGCGGGCCGTACGGCGGGGACGGGGTCCTCCTCGCGCAGGATCTCCTCGTGCAACTCCCTCAGCCTGCGGCCCGGCTCGATGCCGAGCTCGGCGACCAGCACGTCGCGGCCCTCCTGGTGGACACGCAGGGCGTCGGCGCGCCGCCCCGCCAGCCGCAGGGCTCTCATGAGCAGCTCGCGCAGCCGTTCCCGAAGCGGATGGGCGGCGACGAGGGCGGCCAGGTCGGCGGTGAGCTCGTCGGCGCGGTCGAGGGCGAGCATCGCCTCGGCGCGCTGCTCGGCGGCCAGCAGCCGCAGCTCCTCCAGCCTGGCCACCTCCTCGGTGAGGGCGTCACCCGGCAGGTCGGCGTAGGCGGGACCGCGCCACAGACCCATCGCCTCGCTGAGGAGGCGGGCCACCTCGGCGGGGCCCGAGCCTGCGGCGCGGGCGCACAGCTCCTCGAAGCGGGCGGCGTCGAGCTCGCCGTCGCGGACGATGAGGAGGTATCCGCCGGGTTCGCGGGTGACGCGGTCGCCGCCGAGCGCCTGGCGCAGGTGGTGGACGTGCCAGCGCAGGGTCGCGGGCGTGGGCGGCGCCTCCCCCCACGCGGCGTCGGCCAGCCGGTCGGGCGGGACGGGCCGGTTGGCTCCTGCCAGCAGGACGGCCAGCAGCGTGCGCTGCTTGGCCGAGGTGAGTTCGATCGCCTCCCCGTCACGGCTGACCGACAGCCGCCCTAACACCCCGAAATCCACCCGCCCAACGGTGGCACAACGTCCTCCAGGTGGCCAGGCGCCCGATCAACCGGCGAACTGCCTCCCCTCCTTCGCCCTGCGCACCGCCGACGGCGGCGTGCTCGGTTTCACGACCTTCCAGGTGGCGGTTCACATCCCGCCGAAGAAGGCGGAGCCGGGCCGGTTCAGGGTCGTCGCGAGCTACTCGGGCGTCACCGGAGGCAGCGGCCGGTGAGCACCAGGACGTCACGCGACCCTGATCCGCCGGCCGCCGGGCCGCGTTGGGAGCCGGGCCCGCGCAGCCCGCTCACGGGCCGGTCCCGCGTCGTATCCTTGCTCATGGCAAGAGTCATTCCGGCCGTCGTCACCGGCCTCCTCGCGCTCGCCGCCGCGCCCGCCGTCCAGGCCGCGAAGGCACCCGACGCCTACACCGGCTATGCCGACCTGGCCGCGCACGAGAGCGAGGGCAAGGACTACCGGCGCGTCCAGCGCCTGCCCAAGAAGGCCAGGGTGGCGCACATCGCCATCCACGGCGGCGCGATCGAACCGCCCACCACCCAGCTCGCCGACCACGCCGCGGGCGACAGGCACGCCTTCTACTCCTTCGAGGGACTCAAGTCCTCGAGCAACAGCGCCCTGCACATCACCTCCACCCGCTTCGACGAGCCGAAGGGCCGCCAGGTGGTGGCCGCGGTCGACTACACCGTCTCCTGGCACGCCGCGGCGGGCACCAAGGCGACGACCTACGTCGGCGGCCGGGACAGGAGGCTGGCCAAGAGGGTCGCGACCGCGCTGCGCGCCGCCGGGTTCACCGTCGCCGCGTCGACGCCGAAGGAGCTCAACGGCGACAGCCCCGCCAACATCGCGAACAGGAACCGCAGGGGAATGGGCGTGCAACTGGAGCTGAGCAAGGGGCAGCGCGAGCAGTTCTTCGCCGATGGGAACCTGAGCAGGGCCTGGATCGCCGACCCGGCCCACCGCACCAGGGCCTTCTACCGCTACGTCGCCGCCGTCAACAGCGTCCTTCCCTGACGAGACGCCGAACCCCGGCATCTTTCCGATATCCGCCGCGCCACGCCGCAAGCCTGCCGTACCCTTCCTAGTCACGACACGCATTCTTTCGACTACGCAGAGCGAGGGGATGAGGGTGCGACGGTCCATCAGGGGCAGCAGGGTACGGGCGCAGCCGTACCGCGACCTCGTCTGGCTCGCCTACCTCTCCCTGCCCCGCGCCGCGGGCGAGGAACGGCGGCTCGTGCTCGCGCACCGCATGTCCGCCTCCGCCGTGACCGGCAGGACCAGGATCGAGGAGGTGCGGCTGCGCAAGTCGTTCCTGCGCAGGGTGCTGCGCAAGCGGCTCATGCCGTGGTCGGGCAGGCTGGCGACGGTCGAGGCGGTGCCCGCCGTCACGCGAAGCCGGGACATGGAGTTCACCAGGCGCTTCGACGGCCTCCCCGCGCCCGCCCGGGCCGCGTACGCGCTGCTGCGGCTCGAGGAGCGCCCGCACGACCAGGTCATGGAGATCCTGACGGGCGCCGGGGTCGACGACCCCGCCGCGGCGCTGGCCGCCGTGTCCGACTTCGAGGAGCAGGCGGGCTGGCTGTGGCGGCCCGCGCTCGACCCCACCCTGGTCAGGATCTACGGCCGCCCTCCTGCGGGGCGCCGGCTCAGGGCCGCCGCGGCGGCCGGGCTGTGCCTGCTCGCCCTCGTCGTCGTCCTCCCCCAGCTCGACCTCGAACGGCCGGGCATCGCGGCCGCCCCTTCGGCCTCCAGACCGCGGATCGTGCGGGCCGCCGGCGAGGCGTGGCGCGCGGGCACCAGCCTCGACCTCGGCACGTGGGCGCCGAGGGGTTCCCTCGTCCACGACGAGGAGCTGGTGCGCCGCGCGATCGGCACGTGGGGGGCGAGCAGCGCGCAACTGCTGTTCGCGGGCCAGGTGGACGACGCCCGCGTCGTCCTGCTCAGGCGGCCCTCACAGGTGGCGCGCTACACCGAGACGGCCAACGGCCCCACCGTGGAGATCCTGCCGGAGCCGCGCGTCAGGCCCGACGGTGCCGGCCCGCTCAAGCTGAGCACGACCACCGAGGGCAGCCGCTACCTGCTGCCGCCATGGGTGCGCGAGGTGTCGAAGGCGACGCTGGCGGGCCGTACGCCGCACTGGCACAAGGTCGAGATCAGGGACGGCGTGACCGCTCCCGTACCGCTCGCCGAGCGCGGCGGCTGCTGGCAGGGGCCCGTCCTGCGGCTGAGGGCGCCGGAGATCGCGCACGGCCTGCCGTACACCATGCTCGATTTCGGCCGGCTGTCGCTCGCCAACGCCTCCTACCAGCCGCCCCCGCCCGCGGAGGTCAACCGGTACGGTCCCCACGAGCTCGACGCGCTCCCCGAGGGGTTCAGCGCGTGGAAGCACGTCGGCTGCGCGGTGGAGCGTCCGGAGGGCGAGATCCAGGCGGCGACGGCATGGGAGTTCTGGGCCGGGCAACTGCCCGAGGGGGTGCGCGGGCGCTGGGTCTGCCTGCGCACGACCGACGCGAGCGGCGGCAGCGTGGTGCGGGGTGTCCTGCTCGCCACGGGGCGCGGGCGCACCACCGGCACGCCGACCGCCGCCCGCGCGGGCACCTGGGACTGCAGCAGGCTGCGCACGGACATCGTGGCCGGCGTGTGGTGGAAGGCGCCGTCGGGCAGGCGCTACTACGTGGCCGCCGGCAGCAGGCGGGTCGCCGCCATGGACGTCGGCAGGCACCGCGTCTCGGGACGGCACGTCGCCATCGCCGGATCGGGCATCGCGCGGCCCCGGCTCTCAGCGGTCGACGAGGCCGGTGTGAAGGTGTCCGCGCTGCAGTGAGGTCCTTCGGCAGCCCCGCGGCGGGTCCCTGCGCGGGGGCGGGCCGACTGCCCGGCGCTGGACCAGGGGTCGCCCGCCCACATCTGGGGCCGGGGTCGCCCCTCTCGACGAGCACGTGGGCTGACCTGGACGGACGCGAGTGAAGCGGCGGCGCCAGGGTAGGCGGACACCGCAGAACCCCGTCCTGAGGAGGGTCTCGTGGCCACCCGACGCAAACCCGCCGCCGGTTCACCCGTCCAGCTCGCCGCACGCGTCGTCGGCGCGGTGTTCCTGCTCGTCGGCGTCCTCGGCTTCATCCCCGGGATCACCACGCACTACGGCGACCTGGGGGTCGCCGGCCACCAGTCGGGCGCGATGCTGCTCGGCGTGTTCCAGGTGTCCGTCCTGCACAATGTCGTCCATCTGCTGTTCGGCGTCGCCGGTCTTCTGCTGGCTCGCAGCTGGGCCGGCGCGCGCGGCTACCTCATCGGCGGCGGCCTCGTCTACCTGCTGCTGTGGCTCTACGGGCTCCTCATCGATCAGAACAGCGCCGCCAACGTCGTGCCCGTCAACACCGCGGACAACTGGCTGCACCTCTTCCTCGGCCTCGGCATGATCGCCATGGGCTATCTGCTGTCCCGCGGCCGGGTGGCCGCCCCGCACTAGCGGCGACCCTTCAGCCTGCTACCCCGTGTAGTTTTTGGTGACGTTGGGCGAAAATGCGTTACTCGTGACAACCAGAACCCCGGGTGAGACCGTCGAACCATTGACACCCGCTGCGCATGGGGGCTGGTTTGGTTCCGGGTTACCGCGAAGTACGTCAGCTGGGCTCCGGCCGTACGGGCCGGGTCTTCCTCGCCACCTACCAGTCCACCGGCGCCTACGTGGCGATCAAGTATCTGAACGCCACCCTGCGCAGGGACGCCGAGTTCATGGAGCGGTTCAGGGCGGAGACGCCGGGGCTGGTGGAGATCGACGATCCCAACGTCGTGCGCTTCTACGAGTACGTCGAGACGCCGACCAGGACCGCCGCGGTGATGGAGCTGGTCGACGGGGTGTCGTTGCGGGCCATCCTGACCGAGCACCGCAGGACCAGCCCCGAGGCGGCGCTGGCCGTGCTGAAGGGGACGCTGCTCGGGCTGGCGGCGGCGCATGAGCGGGGCATCGCGCACCGGGACGTGAAGCCGGAGAACGTGCTGGTCCAGGCGGACGGGACGAGCAAGCTCGCCGACTTCGGGCTCGCCGTCCACGTGGAGGAGCCGGGGGTGCCCGCGGGCAGCCCGCCGTACATGGCGCCCGAGCTGTGGACGAGGGGAACGGCAGGCGTGCTCGCCGACCTGTACGCGGCGGCGTGCGTCCTGTTCGAGTGCATCACGGGCCGGCAGCCTTACCGGGCGCCCGATGTGGCGGCGCTGCGCGACAAGCACCTGGTCGAGCCGGTGCCTGTCGAGGTGGTGCCCGACGCGGTGCGCGACCTGCTGCGGCACGGTCTGGCCAAGGATCCCTCGGGCAGGCCGCGCTCGGCCAGGGAGTTCGCGGCCGCGCTGGAGTCCGCGGCCGTCGCCGGCTTCGGAACGGAATGGGAGAAGCGGGGTCGCAGGCACCTCGGCGAGCTGGCGACGCTGCTCGCGCTGCACTACCCGCTGGCCAACCCCGGCTCGCCGCAGGAGACGCCCGCCAGAGGGTCGCTCGTGCGCGAATGGCGGGTGCCCAGGCTGCCGCCGCACCTGTGGATCGCGGGAGGGGCGCTGGTCACGACGCTGCTCGCGCTGCTGATCAGCGGGGGGCGGCTGCCGCCGGGGCCCGGCACCTTCCTCGCGCCTCCCCCCAAGTCGCCCTTCGAACTGGGTGCCACTCCCGTCGACTCGAAGCCGACGGCCAGGAAACCGGCCGCCAAGCCCACGGTGTCGAGGACGAGCGAGGGCAGGAGCGCCACGCCGACGAGCAGGCCGCCCGGCACGGCGGCCACCCCTCCACCGCCGACTCCGCCACCGACCCGACCGCCGGCCTCACAGCCGGGCCGGCCGTCCGTCTCCCCCTCAGGCTCGCCCCCTGCGCCGCCTCCGAGCCCGCCCACGAGCGCACCACCGAGGGCGGGCACGCTGTCGCCCGCCGTCAAGTCGGCGGACATCGTCACATGGAGCGGGTCCGCGGGTGCGGTGAAGGTCGCGACCGACGGCACGGGGCCGGTACGGCTGCGCGTCAGTTACACCCGCAGGGACGGCGACGGGCCCTCCCGTACGGTCCACGAGGACGTCCGGGAGTTGAAGGGCAGGACCGCCTACACGGTGCCGCTGCTGCGGGATCTCGGGGAGGTGGCGTGCGGGAAGCGCGCCCACTTCGGGCTGATCGTGCAGACCGAGCGGGCGGCGGCGAACGGCCCGCAGATCAGCGAGGTCCCTGTGGACGGGCCGCCGTGCGCGTCGTCCCCGACGGGTTCCTCGCCCACGGCCACGTCCCCCACCGCCTCCTCGACGACGGCGGGCGCCACCCCGCCGGCGACCTCCTCCTCCACCACCGCGCCCGCCTCGGTCCCCGATCCGGACGCTCCCGAGCCACGGGTCACCTCCGAGCCGCCGACGTCGCAGGAGGCCGCCCCCGGCGACGACCTCTGGTCAGGAGCCACCACGCCACCGACGTTCGGCGGCTCCTAGGGCCGCGGCGTAGCGGGCGCGGCCTCGACGAGGCCGCGAATGAGCAGGTCGAGGGCTTTCTCGAAGTCTCTCGCGGGGTCGGCGACGACCTCGGGCATGCTCTTGAGCAGCCTGCTGAAGTGCGGCAGGCGAGCCGGGTCGACCTCGCGGACGTAGGCGCCGAACTCGCGCCGCCCCGCGTGCTCATCGGAGTCGCCGGTGAAACCGCCCGTCGACAGCATCAGCGAGCCGAAGACCAGCGCGTTCACCGCTCCCAGCGCCCGCCATACTCCGACGTCGTCGAACCCGGCCTGGTAGAGGGCGCCCACCACGCCGTCGAGCGGCGCGAGCGCCCGTTCCGACGTCGGGTTCGACTGGTCCGTCACCAGAGCCAGCGGTACCACCGGGTGCCGGGCGAGGGCGTGGTACATGTTCCCGGCCACGACCCTGATCTGCTCCGGCCACGGCAGCGAGGGGTCGGGCCGCTCGATCGTGCTGAAGACGCGCTCCGCCAGGCCGTCGAGGATGTCGGCCTTGTTGGAGACGTGGTTGTAGAGCGACATCGCCTCCACGCCCAGGGACTTGGCCAGCCTTCGCATGGACAGCCCTTCGAGCCCCTCTTCCGCCGCCAGCGTCAACGCCGCATCGAGGATCTTCTCCCTGTTCAGGGGCTCGCGCCGGGACATCCATGGGCTCCTTGTGCCGTTGTGCCGATTGACAAAGCTTACACTGTATGTATGTACTTACGGCGTAAGCATACGGCGTAAGTAAGGAGTGGTTCGATGACGGACGTGGTGATCGTGGGCGGCGGGCCGGTCGGCCTGCTGCTGGCGAGCGAGCTGAAGCTGGCCGGCGCGGACCCGCTGGTGCTGGAGTCGGCCACCGGCGAGCAGCGGCGCACGCGGGACCTGGGGCTGCGCGGGATCAACGCACGCAGCATGCACACGCTGGGGCTGCGCGGGCTGACCGGGCCGCTGGTCGAGGCGCAGTGGGCGATGTTCCGCGGGATGGCGGCGCACCGGACGCCCCAGGACGAGCACGACGTCATCGGCTTCATGATGAGCCTGCTCGACAAGGGCGAGAGCGGCGGCCACTTCGCGGGGCTGCCGCTGTTCGGCGAGGTCACCAGGACACCCGAGCGTGTCATGATCAAGCAGCACCTGCTGGAGCGCGTGCTGGCCGACCGCGCCGAGTCGCTGGGCGTGCGCATCCGGTCCGCCTGCCAGGTGACGGACGTCGCCGACGAGGGGCCGTACGCGGTGGTCACGCTGGCCGGAGGAGAGACCCTGCGCGCGAGCTACGTGGTCGGGTGTGACGGCGGGCGCAGCACGGTGCGCAAGCGGGCCGGATTTCCCTTCGAGGGCACACCGGCGACCATGACGGGCCGCACCGCCGTCGCCGAGCTGGCCACGCCCGTCGCCTCGGCCATGCGCGGCCCCGGCGGCCTGCTGAACCTTTCGCTCGTGCCAGGCGAGATCGCCACCATCGAGTTCGACGGCGGCCCCGACGAGCGCCACGCGCCCGTGACGGCCGAGGAACTGCAGGGCAGCATCAGGCGGGTCAGCGGGAACGACGCGGTCGTCACCCGGGTGGAGGCCGGGATCCGCTACAGCGACAACACCCGCCACGCCGACACCTACCGCAGGGGCAGGGTCCTGCTCGCGGGGGACGCCGCGCACGTCCACTCGCCGATCGGCGGCCAGGGACTGAACCTGGGCCTACAGGACGCGGCCAACCTGGGCTGGAAGCTCGGCCTGGTGGCAAGGGGGCTCGCGCAGGAGGAACTGCTCGACACCTACACCGCCGAGCGGCACCCCGTGGCCGCGACGGTGCTGCGCAACACGCGGGCCCAGGTGGCGCTCATGCGGCCAGGCCCCCAGGTGGACGCGCTGCGCGAGGTACTCGGCGAGACGCTGCGCCTCCCCGAGACGCAGCGGCACTTCCTCGACATGGTCAACGGCACGGACATCGACTACGCGCCAGGCTCGGCGCACCCCCTGGTCGGCCGGTTCCTGCCCGACCTGGAGATCAAGGACGCCGGGTACGCCAGGGACCTGCAGGCCGACGGCCGTGGACTGCTGCTCGACCTGGCCGACTCCGCCGAGGTGAGAAGGACGGCCGCCGGGCACGGCGACCGGGTCCGCGTGGTCACGGGGGCCGCGCGGGACGGCGCCGTGGAGGACCTCGCGGCCCTGCTGGTCCGCCCCGACGGGTACGTCGCCTGGACCGGCGCCGAAGGTCTCGCGGACGCGCTGACCACCTGGTTCGGCCCCGCCGTCTGAGGGAGCCTGCACCGGTTCCTCGCCCCGGTCGAGGACGTCCCGCGGGCGCGACCGCGTGCCCTTGTGGGCTAACCAAGCGTGCGCTAGCTTGGCAGACGATGGACACCTACTGGGCCGCCTGCGCGCGCGGCGAGTTGGTCATTCAGCGATGCACGTCCTGCGAGCGGCGGGTCCACCTGCCCGCCCCCGCGTGCCCGTGGTGCGACGGCGACGACCTCGTCTTCGAGCCGGTCTCCGGCGACGGGGTCGTGCACACCTTCACGGTGGTGCACCGCTCGTTCGTGCCCGAGTTCCGCGGGCGGGAGCCGTACGTGCTGGCCTGGGTGGACCTGCCGGAGGGGGCGCGCGCATTCGGCCGAGTGGTGGAGTGCCCGCCGGAGCGGGTGCGCATCGGGATGCCGGTGCGAGTGACGTTCAGCGACGAACTGCCGCAATGGAGGCCCAGGTGAACGTTTTCATCCCCGTCGAGGACGTCGGCAAGGCGGTCGCCTTCTACGGGCTGCCGGTGAAGTTCAGGGACGGCGACAGGTTCGCGCTGCTGGAGGGCGGGATCGGGCTCGCGGGCCCGGCCGAGCAGCTGACCGGCGCGACGGCGTTCTGCCTCAAGGTGGACGACCTGCCGCGTGCCGTACAGGACTTCCTCGAACGAGGCGGCGCGGTGGCGAGAGAGCCCGAGGCGGGCCCGCACGAGACGCGCGCGGTCCTGCGCGACCCCTCAGGAAACCTCTTCGTGCTCTACTCCCCAGGAGGTTCTCGATGACGCCCTACGGCAACTACGCCTACGCGATCCTGACGGCCGGGGCGCTGCGCACGCCCGACAAGGTGGCGCTGACCTACTGCGGCGAGCAGCACCTCACCTACGACCAGCTGAACAGGGCCGTCAACAGGCGCGCGCACGCGCTGCTCGCCGCGGGCGTACTGCCGGGCCAGCGGGTCGCGGCGCTGCTGAACGAGACCTTGACGGTGGCGGAGGTCTACCTCGCGCAGGCCAAGATCGGGGCCATCACGGCGGCGCTCAACCCCTACTGGCCGGTTGAGACGCTGCGGGCGGTCGTGGCCTCGTCGGGCTGCACGGCGTTCGTCCACGACGCCACCGTGGCGGGGATCGTCGAGGAGATCAGGCCCTCCCTGCCCGAGATCACCACCTGGATCAACGCCGAGGAGCTGACCTCGCAGGACGAGGGCGAGCCGCCGCCCGGCGCCGCCTTCGACGACCCGCTGGCGCTCTACTACACCTCGGGCACGACAGGGCTGCCCAAGCCCGTCGTCCACACGCACGCCTCGTCCCTCGCGACCGCGCAGATCTGGCTCGACGTGCCGCGCGCACCCGACTCGGTCTTCGGCACCGGCGCCATCATCTGGGGGATCGGCTTCCCCGCCATCGTCGGCCCTGCGCTCTACACGGGGATGCGGCTGGTGCTGGAGCAGGACTGGGGTCCCGCCAACTTCCTGAAGGTCGTCCCGAGGGAGAGGGTCACCCACGTCTCGCAGATTCCCTCCTTCTACGCGGCGCTGCTCGGCTCTGCCGAGCACGAGCAGGTGGACCTGTCCTCGATCAGCGTCATCATGCTCGGTGGCGAGCCGCTGACCGCGTCGCTGCTGTCGAGGATCAAGCAGCGGTTACCCGGCGCGGGCGTCTACTCCTACTACGGGCAGACGGAGGCCCCCTACACCTGCATGGGCAGGGTCGACGACGGCTCGACGCCGCTCGGCACCTCGGGCCGGGCCCGCACGGGCTGCGCCGTCGCGATCACCGACCCGTCGGGCGCGCGCGTCGTCGACACGGTCGGCGAGATCAACCTCGCGGGACCGCACCGCATGGCGGGCTACGACCTGCTGCCCGACAAGACCGCCGAGGTGCTGCGCGGCGAGTGGTATGTCGGGGGCGACCTCGGCACGCTGTCGGCCGACGGCGTGCTGCAGGTGCTCGGGCGGCGCGAGGACGCCATCCTCAAGGGCGGCGTCTGGACCCAGCCCTCCACCGTCGAGGAGGCGGCCACCGCGCTCGACTCCGTGGCGGAGGCCGGCGCGGTCGGCGTGGGCGACGGCCGGATCCTGCTCGCGGTGGTGCCCATGACCGGGCAGGCGCTCGACTCCTCGAAGATCGCGCTCGCGCTGGCCGACACGCTGCCGCCGCACCAGCGGCCCGACGCGATCGTGGTCGCGGAGTCGCTCCCGCACTTCGCGGACGCCTCCGGCGGGCCCGGCAAGCTGCTGCGGCGCGAGATCAGAGAGATGTACCAGCACCTTGTGGACTGAACACCAGGTCAAGGAGCTGCTCAGGGAAGCCGGCGTCCCGGTGCCGCGCGGGGTCGCCGATCCCGCCCTCGCAGGGACGCTGACCCCTCCGCTGGTGCTCAAGTCCGCGGGCCTGCTGCACAAGACCGACGCGGGAGGGGTACGGCTCGGTCTGACCCACGACACGCTCGGCCCCGCCGTCGCCGAGATGCGCGACCGGCTCGGCGACGGGTTTCTGATCGAGGAGCAGGCCCCCGCGGGCGTCGAGCTGATCGTCGGGCTGGTCCGTGACCCGGGGTTCGGCCCGGTCCTGCTGGCGGGGCTCGGCGGGGTGTGGACCGAGGCGTTGCGCGACACCGCGCTCCGCCTGTGCCCGATCTCCGAGACCGACGCGCGGCGCATGCTGGCGTCGCTGCGCGGCTCCCCCCTCCTGTACGGCCACCGCGGCACGCCGCCCGTCGACCTCGACGCGGTCGTGAAGCTCCTGCTGACGATCGGCGGGCACGGCGGGCTGTGGGAACGGCTGGAGCTCGGCGAGTTCGAGCTCAACCCGGTGATCGCGAGTCCCTCGGGCGTGGTCGCAGTGGACGCCCGCTATCTCCCCTCGCCCTCCTCGCCGCATGTCCCGCCCCCCGCGCACGACTTCACCACCCTCTTCGAGCCGCGCAGGGTGGCCGTGGTGGGCGCGTCCACGAGCAGGCCGAACTTCGGGAACATGTTCCTGGAGTTCTACCTGGCGGCGGGCGCGGAGGTGGTCGCGGTCCATCCCACGGCCGCGTCCGTTGGCGGGGTGCCGGCGGTGCCTTCGCTCGCCGCCGCCGACGTGGACTACGCGCTGGTGGCCGTGCCCGCCTCACGCTGCGCCGAGGTGGTACGGCAGGCGCGCGGCGTGCCGTACACGCAGGTCATGAGCGGCGGCTTCGGCGAGGCGGGGCACCCGGACCTGGAGGCGGCGCTGGCCGGCGCGGCCCGCGAGGCAGGGACACGGCTGCTCGGCCCCAACTGCATGGGCGTCTACTGTCCCAGGGGCAGGCAGACGTTCGTCGGCGGCGGGCTCGGGCCGCCGGGCACCGTCGCGCTGATCTCCCAGAGCGGCGGGCTGGCCGGGGAGGTGATCAAGGTGGGCGAGCGGCGGGGGCTGGCGTTCAGCAGGGTCGCCACCCTGGGGAACGCGGCCGACGTGACGCCCGCCGAGCTGCTGCGCTGGCTGTCGGCCGACCCGGCGACCTCGGTGGTCGGACTGTACCTGGAGGATCCGCGCGACGGTCTCGCGCTGTTCTCGGCGCTGGCGGGATGCTCGTTGCCGGTCGTCATGCTGGTGGGCGGGCGCAGCGGCCAGGGCCGCAGGGCGGCGGCCTCGCACACCGGGGGGATGGTGAGCGACTCCAGGATCTGGCAGGCCCTCGCCGACCAGACCGGCGCCACCCTCGTCACCACCCAGGACGCCCTGATCGGCACCCTGTCCTACTTCCAGTCCCACGCTCCCCGCCGCCCCCCGCCCGCCCCGCCCCACCCCGGCCACCGCTCCGCTTCCGGCCGCTCCAGCGATCCAGGCGCGGGGGCCGGCCGCCACTCCGGCTCTGATCCAGGGGAGAGCCCCGGGCCGAGGGCCGAGCGTGCTGGGGTGCTGGTGGTCGGGCCCAGCGGAGGCGCGGGCGTGCTCGCCGCCGACGCGTTCGACGACGCGGGTCTCACCCTCGACCCCCTCCCCGACGACGTGCTCGACGACCTCAAGGCCATCGGCCTGGGCGTGGGGAGCTCGTTGGCCAATCCGCTGGAGGTCCCCGTCGGCCCCAGGGTCCGGCCCGACCTCGTCAAGCAGGTGATCGCCACGATCGTCCGCCGCCTGCCGTACCAGGACGTCGTCGCCCACGTGAACGTGCAGAGCTTCTTCACCTACGGCACCAGCGCCGAACCCCTGCGTGACTACGCCCGCCACCTGGGCGAGGTCGAGGGCGTCAGGGTCACGCTCGTCACCAGGAACGGCGAGTTCGCCCCGCCGGCCGTGGAGGACGAGATCAGGGCGATCGCTGCAGAAGCGGGCATACCCGTATATCGATCCATGGAGGCGGCAGCGATCGCCGTCGCCGCCGGTCAACGTTTCTACGGAGGCACCGATGGGACTGCTTGACGGCAAGGTCGCGCTGATCACCGGCGGCGCGCGCGGCATGGGCGAGGCGCACGTGCGGCTGTTCGCGGAGGAGGGCGCGCGGGTCGTCTTCGGTGACGTGCTCGACGACGAGGGCAAGGCCCTGGCAGAGGAGACCGGCGCCGTCTTCGTCCATCACGACGTGACGAGCCCCGCCGAGTGGGAGCGGGCGGTCGGCACCGCCGTCGAGGCACACGGCAGGCTGGACGTCCTCGTCAACAACGCGGGCATCCTGAAGTACGGCCGGATCGGCGACATGCCGCTGGAGGTCTTCGAGCAGGTCGTCGACGTCAACCTGAAGGGCACCTGGCTCGGGGTGAAGTCCGTCATCGAGCCCATGAAGGCGGCCGGACGCGGCTCGATCGTCAACATCTCCTCCATCGAGGGGTTCATCGGCGCGTCGGGTCTGTCCGCCTACGCCGCCTCGAAGTTCGGTGTGCGCGGCGTCACCAAGGCGGCGGCGCGCGAGCTGGCGCGTTTCAAGATCCGCGTCAACTCGGTCCACCCTGGCGCGATCAACACCCCGATGGTCACCGACCCCGACCTGATGGCCGAGGTCGACGGCGAGGCGTTCATGAAGTCGATGGTCATCAAGCGCTTCGCCAAGCCGGTCGAGGTCTCGCACGTGGTGGCGTTCCTGGCCTCGGACCGGTCCAGCTACTGCACGGGAAGCGAGTTCACCGTCGACGGCGGCATGCTGACCGGCGCGGGCTACTAGCCTTCGGCGCCGCAGGCGGCACGTCGCTCGTGGACGGGGACCTCGGCGGGCGAGTCACCGTCCACCCCGGTGAGCCGGGCGGGCCCGCTCGGCGTCCGGGTGGGCCTGGCGACGGTGTCGCGCTCGATCATCGCTCCACCGCCGCCAACAGGCTGCCGCCGTCGGTCCATCCTGGCAGCCGGTAGCCGTCCAGCCGGCGGGTCGCCCCCGTCGCGGGGTCGACGGCCACGACCTTCACGTTCCACCTGTTCCCTGCATCGTGCTCCCCGGTCTTGACGGTCAGCACGCCCGCCCGCCAGGCCAGGCCGTACGCCGAGGGGTCCAGCGACGCCCCACCGGCCAGCCACCGCCCGGTCTCCAGGTCGTATCGGCGCACCCTGCCCTGGTCCAGGGTCACCAGCGTGGTGCCGTCCGCCGACAGCGCGAGGTCGGAGAGCACGATGTCCTGCGGCGGGGTCCAGGAGGCGGCCGTGCCGCCCGGCTTGTGCGCCGACACCTGGAGGGTGCCGTCCCGCAGCGTCCGCCTGGACAGCACCTCGTCGCCGTCCTCGCTGAACCCTGCGAGCTCGCCGCCCACGGGCAGCGGCACGGTACGGCCCGTGCCGACCTCGACGAGCGCGTCGGGAACGTCCTCCGCCCGCCGTCCGCCGGCGCGCCGCTCGGCGTAGTGGTCGATGAGCAGTCGCTCGCCGTCCTCGGAGAGCCACATGGCCTTGACGTGCTCGCCGGAGGGCCCGACGAAGTCCTCACCGCCCGCGAACGAGGCGACGACCACGCGCAGGTCAGTGCTGCGGACGTAGGCGAGGTGCAGGCCGTCCCCGCTGATCGCGACCGGAGCGGCGTCCCACGGGGAGGTCGTGGCCCGCGCGACGGACAGGCTCTTCCGCTTGCCGTCGGCGAACTGCAGCTGCCACGTGCCGGTCGGCATCTCGCCGTCGCGGGCCGGGCGGGCCTCCAGCCACGCGGCTCGAAGAGGTGTCGGGCCCGATGCGAAGCCACCGCTCAGCACCTGCGCCACCAGGACGAACGCGAACGTGCCGTACAAGATCTTCACTTTTGGTTGGACCCGGAAGACTCACCCCCGGTTGACAACGAATCGATAACGGTCACCGACCGTGACGCTTTCGTCCGGGTCAGACGTGCCACATGCGAGGGCCAGGACCAGGCCGGCCGTCGCGGCCACGCCCTGGCCGGACCGGCGCCCGGCACGCGGGGCGAGCCGTCCCCTCGCGTGCCTGACGGTCCGCCCGTCGCGCGGGGCGGGCCGTCAGGCATGGCGTTGACGCCCCGCCGGAGGGATCAGAGGCCGATCCAGGCCGTGGGGGTGATGAACAGGCCCGTGGCCTCCACCAGCGGCTCGCCGTCCGGCAGCGCGATGCGCCCCTCCGCCCACGTCTTGCGGCCCTCGGTGCGGGTGTACTCGGCGGTCGCGACCAGATCCGTCCCGTACGGCACCGGCCTGCGGTAGCGGACGGTCAGCGTGCCCGTCATCCCCGCCGAGCCCGCGGTGGCGACGGCCTGCCCGAGCAGATGGTCGAGGATCATGGCGCTGATGCCGCCGTGGACGCCGTTCGGCGGACCCTCGTGCAGCGGCCTGAACACCACCTCGGCCCGTACCCCTCCGTCGTACACCTCGATGGCCAGGGGGAGCGCGTGCGGGTTGGCGGCGCCTGTGACCGCGTTGCCGAGGTGCCTGAGCGTGCCGTCGGGGGCGATCTCGAACGGCTGCGGGGTCTGGCGGACCGTGGCGCGCAGGCGTTCGGTGACCGCGGTGAGGGTGGCGGTGGCGGCCGTGAGATCCGCCTCGGCGACATCGGTCAGCGCGACCGCGTCCATGAGCTCACGGGTCTGCTGGGCAAGGGCGCAGAGGGCGGCGAGGCGGGATTCCTCGGTTCCTAGTTCGACCGACATGCGGCACACCTTACCGAACCCCGTTCGGTAGATCTTTTCCGGATATGTCGGTTTTCGGGAGAATTTCCTGAAGGGCCGTTGACCTGCGGTTTCAACTCGGTGAATGGCTTTGCCGATACATGGGGAGTGCTTGACCTGCCGGTTCCCAAGGTAGCCTCCAACCTCACGAGCCCCATCGTGCACGGAAGGTCCCTTCATACTTCCATGACCCCAGAGACCAGCAAGCTCATCAAGCTCCTCGAAAGCGAACTCGGCTACTCGGAGGGCGACGGCGCGTACACCAAGTTCGGCGACTGGTACGGCAAGACGGTCGAGTTCGACGCCGACTACAGCGGCGCACCCTGGTGTGACATGTTCCTGTCCTGGGCCGCGCACAAGCTGGGCTACGAGGAGTGGGTCGGGCAGTTCGCCTACACCGTCGCGCACGCGGAGTGGTTCAAGGAGAAGGACGCGTGGGGGACCAAGCCGAAGCCCGGAGCGCTGGTCTTCTATGACTGGAGCGGCTCCAACAAGATCGACAACATCGACCACGTGGGCATCGTCACGAAGGTCGAAGGGGACACGATCTTCACGATCGAGGGCAACATCGACGGCGGCGTCGCCAAGCGCAAGGAACGCGACCAGAGCAAGGTCGTCGGCTACGGCTACCCGGACAAGATCAAGAAGAGGCTCGAGGCCGCCAAGCTGAAGGAGGCCGAGGTCGACGGGTCGCTCCCGCCCGACACCGGGCCCAACGAGGTCGACAGGCTCCAGTTGCCCCCGCAGTCGGAGACGACGGGTGTCACCGCGCTCATCCCCAGGCGCGAGACCTCCCCCGCCCCCTCGGTGTCCGCGGCAGGCGAGCACGCGACCGCGCCCAGGGTCTCGCCATCCGCGTCCGCCCGTTCCGCCGACACGCCCGCGGCGACCGCGGGGCAGACGCGGCCCGGCAAGAAGGGCAAGCACGCCAAGCCCGCCACCGCCGACACAGAGGCGGTCACCCGCGAACCCGTCACCGCGTTCACGGACGCCTCGGCCACCACCCAGGTCCCCAACCTCGGGTCCCCCGCCATCATCGGGCCGGTGCTGCTGGCCGCGCTCGGCCTGCTGGCCGTGGCCCGCACCCGCCAGCTGAGGGTACGGCCGGCCGCCTCCCGCAGGCCCGCCGCCGGCCCGTCCGCCGACCGGCGACTCGACACCAGGCCAGAGTTGCAGCCCGACCGCCGCACCGGCCGCCGCCGCGCCGCCGGGACCCGCCGCCGCGGGACCGGGTCGGTGCCCCCCGTCGAGCCGCTGTTCACCCCGGCGACCACCACGCCCGACGTGTCCCCCGTGGCAGCGGCGACGACCCCCTTTGTCCCATTCGAGACCGCGGAGTCGGCTCCCTTCGCCGCTCCGGGCCTGGCGGCGGCGTCCAGTGTGGCGACCACCGGTTTCGACGCGCTGCCCGGCTCCGCCCGGTCCGACCTCGACGCGGCCGCCGCGCTGGCGGCGGGGCTGGAGACCTCGAACGCGATCCTCGCCGAGTTGGAGTCCTCGGCCACCACGCCGTTCGACGCGTTCGGCACGGCCGCCGACGACATCCTGAGCACGGACCTCAACCTCTTCGGAGGCGGACCCAACCCCTTCAGGAACGACGACGACATCCTGAACACCGACCTCAACCTCTTCGGAAGCGGACCCAACCCCTTCAGGAACGACGACGACATCCTGAACACCGACCTCAACCTCTTCGGAAGCGGACCCAACCCCTTCAGGAACGACAGCCTGGAGAGCGCCCCCGCCTCGGGTACCGGTCACGACGTCCTGGAGGCATGGGAAGGGTCCGCCTTCGCCGCCGCCCACGAGAACAGGTCGCTCGACGGCTACCGGGGCAGGCGCCGCAGCAGGGAGCACCCGGCGGACGAGACCACCACGTTCAGGCCGGACGCCCCGGCCCGCGGCCGCCGCCACCGCGCCTCGGAGACCGTCAGGGCCCACCGCGCGACCTCGACCGGTGCCCCGGCCACGACGTTCTCCCCTGACGCCCCGCTCGGAGGCCGCCGCCACCGGCCGGCGGCCCCGGCCCGCTCGGCCGCCCAACCGGCCCCCGCCCGCTCGATCGTCCCGCACGCCCCGGCGGGTCTCCAGCCGGCCACGAGCCGGGCGGTCATCCAGCCCACGCCCGTCCCCGAGTCGTGGGAGACCCTGTGGGAAGCCGTCGGGAGGGAAACCGCCGAGAGGGAACCTGTCCTCGCCGGCGCGGGCGCCTCCCCCGAGAGGGACACGGCGGGCCGTACCGCCAGAGGCAGGAAGGGCCGCCACCGCGCCTGACCGGCACCGTGGAGGTCAGACCCCGTACGCGGCGGCGAAGGCGGTCAGGCGGTCCACGGCGTCGCGGGTGCGCGTCCACGGGCGGACGATCAGCCGGTCGACGCCCATCGCCGCCCACTCGGCCACCTCCTCCGGTTCCGTCAGCCCGTAGGCGTGCACGGTCACCGAGAAGGGCCGACCGTCGCGCAGCTTCGCCAGGCGCTCCAGCTGCGGCCGGGCCGACTCCAGCGTGTGCGGCATGCTGATCCAGCCGTCGCACAGGGTGGCGGCCCTGCGCAGCGCCGCCGCCGACTCGCCGCCCCCGAGGATGGGAAGCGGGCGCTGGATCGGTTTCGGCTCGAAGGCGACCTCGGGGAAGGTGAAGAACCGGCCGGAGTGTGCCACCGTCTCCTCCGACCACAGGCGGCGGGTCACCTCGATGGCCTCGTCGAGGCGGGGCCCGCGGGTGGCGAAGTCGACTCCTGCGGCGATCCACTCCCCCGGGTACCACCCCGCCCCGACGCCGCAGAGGGCGCGCCCGCCGGAGACGATGTCGAGGGTGGCGAAGGCCCGCGCGGAGACGAAGGGGTGGCGCAGCGCGTAGAGGTGCACCGCCGTACCCAGTCTGATCGTGGACGTGAGCCCCGCGAGCCAGCACAGGTAGGCGGGGGCGTCGAACAGCGGAGTGTGCGGCGTGATGCCGGGCGTGGAGGAGCCCGGATAGCGGGCGAGCGACAGGTCGGTGGCGAAGACGAGGTGCTCGGGCATCCACAGCGATTCGAAGCCGAGCTCGTCGGCCGCGACGGCGACGTCCTTCCACGCGGCGGGGTGGATGAGCCCGAGAGGGACGCCGAACCTCACGCGCCGAACACCGCCTCCGTGACGCGCGCCCTGTGGACGGCGGTGGTGCCGTAGGCGCCGGTGAGCGACCAGGTCCTGGCCAGCCAGAAGCGCAGGTCGAGCTCGTCCGTGTAGCCGATGGCGCCGTGCACCTGGAGCGCGGTGCGGGCGGCGAGCGCCGCGGCCTCACCTGCGGCGACCTTGGCGGCGCTGGCGTCACGGTCGGCGCGGCCCCGCGGCGGTGACCCCTCGCCGTCCACGGTGAGCGCGGCACGGTGGACCAGGGGCGCGGCGAACTCGACGGCGATCGCCACGTCCGCCAGCTGGTGCTTGACCGCCTGGAACGCCCCGATCGGCCGCCCGAACTGGGTCCTGGTCCTGGCGTGGTCGACCGACCTCGCGAGCAACGCCCTGGCCACGCCGACGAGCTGTGCCGACACTCCGACCGTCACCCTTCGCGTGAGCAGGTCGGCGCCCGCGAAGGGCTCGCCCTGGCCCGCCGCTCTCACCGAGAACGGCACGCGCCCAGGGTCGACCCCCGGTGACGGCTCCAGGACCGGGTTCGCCACCACGTACCCCTCCACGTCCACCACCGCCTCTGCCAGGTCGGCGTCCAGCGCCACACCGTCGACGAGGAGGGCGGTGCGCCCCGCGAGCGGCAGGTGCGGCGCGGCGGCCAGGCTCTCCACGACCGGCCCCGGCATGGCCGCCCGGCCCGTCTCCTCGATGGCGGGGATCACGTCGATCAGCGAGAGACCCAGCCCGCCCGCCTCCTCGTCCACCAGAGCGGTGAAGAACCCGAGCTCGGCCAGCTGCTTCCAGCCCGACCCGCGGTCCGAGGGGTGGCAGTGGTCGCGCAGCACCTCCCGTACGGCGGCGCCGAAGGAGAGCTGCTCGTCGGTGAAGGTGAAGTTCATCGGGGCAGCCCCAGGACGCGTTCGGCGATGATGTTGCGCTGGATCTCGTTGGTTCCCGCGTAGATCGGCCCGGCGAGGGAGAACACGTACCCGTCGAACCACGGCGTCGCCGCGGCGCCCTGGCCCAGGAGTTCCATGGCGAGAGTGTGCATGCGCACGTCGAGCTCGGACCAGAAGACCTTGCCCAGGCTCGTGGTCGCGCCGAGCTCGCCCCTGACGGCTCCGAAGGTGTGCAGCCGGTAGGCCTCGGCGTCGATCAGGCACCTGGCCGCCCTGTCCCGCAGCACCGGATCGGCGTCGCGGGCCAGGGACACCAGCCGGTCGGCGGTGGCGAGGAAGCGTCCGGGACTGCGCAGCGTGAGACCGCGCTCGGACGACGTGGTCGCCATCGCGATCTTCCAGCCCTGCCCGACCTCGCCCAGGACCATGTCGTCGGGCACGAAGACCCCGTCGAAGAACAGCTCCGCGAAGCCGTGGGTGCCGTCGAGCTGGGCGATCGGCCTGACGAGCACGGCGTCGAGCGGGAAGAGGAAGTACGTCAGCCCGTGGTGGCGCGAGCCCGAGGTCCTGAACAGGCCGAAGCCGTGGGAGGCGAAGGCGGCGCGGGAGCTCCACGTCTTCTGCCCGTGGAGGAGCCAGCCGCCGTCCACCCTGACCGCTCGCGAGGTGAGCGCCGCCAGGTCGCTGCCCGCCTCAGGCTCCGACCAGGCCTGTGCCCACACGTCCTCCGCTCGCGCCATCCTCGGCAGGAGTCTGGCCTGCTGTTCGGGCGTGCCGAAGGCGAAGAGGGTGGGCGCGAGCAGGAAGATGCCGTTCTGGCTGACCCTGCCGGGGGCGCCGGAGGCCCAGTACTCCTCTTCGAAGATCAGCCACTCGATCAGGGAGGCGGACCGCCCGCCGTACTCCTCGGGCCACGAGACCACCGACAGGCGCGCGCCGGCCAGGTCCGCCTCCCACGCGCGGTGCGCCTCGAAGCCCTCACGCGTGTCCATGGAGGGCAGGCGAGCGGGTAGGTGACCCGCGAGCCAGTCCCTCACTTCCTCGCGGAAGGCCTCCTCGGCGGGGGTGAAGTCGAGATCCACTCACCCAACCTAGCGCACGCTTGGTTACTTGAGAAGGTCGACGAGGCGCTCCGCCAGCGGGGTGGCGCTGGCCGGGTTCTGGCCCGTCACCAGTCGGCCGTCGACCACGACCTGCGGCTGCCAGTCGGGCGCGGGCTCGTGCCTGGCCCCCTTGGCCACCAGGGCGTCGGCCAGCAGGAACGGCACGATCTCGTCCACTCCCGCGGCCTTCTCCTCGGCATTGGTGAAGGCGGCCACGCGCCTGCCCGCCACCAGCGGGGTGCCGTCGGACAGCGTCATGTTCACCAGCGCGGAAGGGCCGTGGCAGACGGCGGCCACCACGCCGCCGCCCTCGTAGACCTCCCTGCCGATACGGGCGACGTCCGCGTCGGCCGGGAAGTCCCACATGGTGCCGTGCCCGCCGGCGAACAGGACCGCGTCGAATGCGCGGCCGTCGAGGTCGGCGAGCCTGCCCGCGTCGCGCAGCTCGTCGGAGGCGAGGAAGGCGGACTGCGCGGCGTCGTCGGGGTCGTACCCGTCCTGCGGCGGCTGCCCGCCGAGGACGCTGGCCACCTTCACCTCGAACCCGGCCTCGCGGAAGGCATGCCACGGATGGGCGGCCTCGGAGACGTAGTAACCGGTCTTTCGCGCCCCACCCAGGTCGTCATGGCTGGTCAGGGCGATCAGAATGCGCTTGCTCATGCCCTCGATGATGCTCCGCCACAGCCATCAGCCACAAATAGCCGAACCCGTCATCAGGCATCATGATGCTGATATGTCGCTTTCACTGGACCTGCTCAGGACCTTCCTCGCCGTGCACCGTACGGGCTCGATCACGGCCGCCGCGCAGACGCTCGGCCTCTCGCAGCCCGCGGTGACGGCGCAGGTCAAAGCGCTGGAGGCGGCACTGGACCGGCCGCTGTTCGACCGGTTGCCCAGAGGGGTCGCGCCGACCGCCGCGGCCGACGAGCTGGCCAGGCGGGTGGCGGGTTCGCTCGACGCGCTGGCCGAGGTGGTGGGCTCCGAGCTGCCCTCCATGCGGAGCGTGCATCTGGGCGGTCCGGCCGAGTTCGTGTGCGTGGAGGTGGTGCCCGTGCTCGCGCCGCTGGTCGCGGAGGGGCTGGTGCTGCGCACCACGTTCGGGCTGACCGACGACCTGCTGGCCGAGCTGGCGGCGGGGCGGCTGGACCTGGTGATCTCCACGGTACGGCCGCGCGTGCGCGGCGTGCAGGCCGAGGCGCTCTACGACGAGGAGTTCGTGCTGGTGGCGGCTCCGGGTGTGCCGACGGACGCGCCGATCATCTCCTACGCGGAGGACCTGCCGATCATCAGGCGGTACTGGCGGACGGTCTTCGGACGCCGGGCGAGCATGACGGCAGGGGCGATCATCCCCGACCTGCGCGGCGTGCTGGCCGCGGTGCGCGCAGGAGCGGGCGTCTCGGTGCTGCCCGCCTACCTGTGCGCCGACGACCTGGCGGCGGGACGGCTGGTCGCGTTGGCGTCGCCGCAGGTCCCGCCGCTCAACACGGGCTATCTCGCGGTCGCCTCCGGCGCCCTGGCCAGGCCCGCGGTGGCCGCGGTGTACCGGCATCTGCTCGAGGAGTTCAGGAGCAGGCTGGCGCCCGCCCGGTGACCCGCCAGCCCGGCGAGCCGGCTCCTCGGTGACCTTCGGGTGACCTAAAAACGGTGACCCGGCGGCTCGGTGACCCGGCTACTCGGTGACCCGGCTACTCGGTGAGCCGGGCGGCGAAGGCGTCGAGCTCGGCGGCGATCTCGGTGGAGATGCCGTGGCGGGGCAGGCGCGAGGCGAGGGCCGTACCGAAGCCGGCCATCCTGACGGTGTCGTCGATGAACGCGTCGAGGTTCTCCGGCCAGGGAAAGGAGGGCTGGCTGATCACGAGCGACGCGCACCCGTGCGCCGCCGACCACAGCCCCAGCGCGAGCGTCTGCGGGTCGCCGCGCAGCACGCCCGCCGCCACGCACGCCGAGACCGCCTCCACCATGTAGCCGAAGCACGCCTCCGCCGCCGAGCCCGAGCCCTGCCGCATCATCAGCACCCGGTACTGCGCGGGGTGGTCGAGCGCGAACCGCACGTAGACCCTGCCGCACCTGCCCAGTGCCCTGAACGGGTCGCCGACGCCGCGCGCGGCATCGCGCATCCGCCGTTCGAGCTCGTCCCATGCGCGCAGGCAGACCGCCTCGATCAGCGCGTCCTTGTCGGCGAAGTGCAGGTAGACCGACGGCGTCGAGACTCCCGTACGGCCGGCGACCGCGCGCAGCGTCAACGCCCCCTCGCGCCCCGTCTCGACCAGGAGCTCCTCGGCCGCCGCGAGGATCTCCTCGCGCAGCCGCACTCCTTCACCAGGATTGGCGCGAACCCGCTTCATCCCTTCAGGTTGACACCGTCAGCTTGACGACGTCAATGTGGCCATATGACGACTTTTAGGGATGCGACCGCTGTTGTCCCGCGCGCGGACGGTGGATTCGACGCCACGCTGGACGAGAAGTGGAGCGTGGGCGACAAGGCACACGGCGGCTACCTCCTGGCCGTCATGGGAAGAGCCGCCATCGAGAGCGCGGGACAGGACCACCCGCACCTGACCGCGGTGAGCGGCTCGTTCATCTCGCCTCCCTCGTTCGGGGCGGTGCGGATCGACGTGGAGACGCTGCGCAGGGGCAAGGCCGTCACCCAGGTTCGCGCTCGCATGTCTGAGAACGACGCTCCGCTGGTCGAGGCGCTGATCACGCTCGGCAGGCTCACCGAGGACGACCCGTGGTGGTCGGGGCTCGAGCCGGTGGAGCTGCCCGACGAGCAGGAGTGCTGGCTGTCGCCCACCGAGCCGCCGGGCGCGGGGATGCGGGTGCCGCTGATGGAGGTCGTCGAGCAGCGGCTCAACCCCGCCCATCTCGCCTTCGCCTTCGGCGAGCCCGCCCGCCAGGGCGTCATCGCCGGCTGGCAACGCCTGGCCGACGGCTCCGACTGGGACCCGCTGTCGCTGCTGGTCGCCATGGACCCGGTGCCGCCGGTCTCCTTCGACCTCGGCGCGCCCGGCTGGGTGCCCACGATCCAGCTGTCGGCCTACATCAGGCGGCTGCCCGCCCCGGGGCCGCTCAGGGTACGGCTGACCGCGTCCGACGTGACGGCCGAGCGGATGGACGAGACCGCCCACGCGTGGGACGCCAAGGGCCGCCTCGTCGCCCAGGCCACCCAGCTCGCCGCCGTCCGCACCCCTGCCCAGCCGTAGATCGCCCGGGTGATCACCCGGGTGATCACACTGCCGCCCGGCCGACGACCGCACGGCACCACGGCAACTCAGCCGTAGATCGCCCGGGTGATCACGCTGCCGCCCGGCAGCTCACCACGGCGGCTCAGCCGTAGATCGCCCGGGTCATCACCACGGCGCAGGTCTCGATGGCCTGCGCCGACTGGTCCTCCGCGAGCACCGCGAACTTCATTCGCACCAGCGCCCGCGCCAGCCCGTCCTCGGGCGGTCCCGCGCAGGCCCGCCCCGCGGCCCTCTCCCGCTCGATCCTGGCCGCCGCCTGCCCGATGTACCCCTCGACCACCCGCGCCCTGAACTCCGCGAACTCCGGATCCTCCGCCAGCAGCGCGGACCGCAGCAGCGCCCCGTGCTCGCCCCACAGCCGGGCACTCACCCCCAGCGCCTCCCGCAACGCCGCGGGGTCGTCGCCCGCCCCGTCCAGCCAGCCCCTGGCCGCCGCCTCCATCTCCCGCGCGATCTCCGTCAGCAGCGCCTCCAGCACCGCGGTCTTGGAGTCGAAGTAGAAGTAGAAGCTCGACCGCGAGATCCCCGCGCCCGCCGCCAGCCTGTCGATCGTGATCTGCCCGGGGGGAACGGTCTTGAGCAGTTCCTTCGCCGTCTCGACGATGGCCTGTTCCCTGCGGTCGCCCTTGGTCATCCCCGTACGCCTCTTCATAAAATCAACACTACGCCGGGAATAGTCGACATGGTGTCGATTATTGTCATGAGCATGAAGACTCTCTACACCGCCATCGCCACCGCCTCCGGCCGTGAGGGCCGGGCCGCCACCAACGACGGCAAGCTGTCCGTCACCCTTGCCCACCCCGTCGAGCTGGGCGGCTCCGGCGAGGGCACCAACCCCGAGCAGCTGTTCGCCACCGGTTACGCGGCCTGCTTCGCCAGCGCCATGCAGAACGTGGCGCGCAGGATGAAGCTGGACGTCTCCGACGCGTCTGTCACCGCGGAGGTCGGCCTCGGGAGCATCGGCGAGGGCAGGTTCGGCCTGGAGGTGACGCTCAGGGTGGAGCTGCCCGACGAGCTCCACGGCGAGGCGGGACAGCGGCTCGTCGAGGCCACCCACCAGGTCTGCCCCTACTCCAACGCCACCCGCGGCAACATTTCCGTCGACCTCGTCATCGAGTGACCCGCGCGCGCCTCGCCGCCCGGCCGGCCGATCCCGCCCCGAAGCCGCTTCGCGGCCGGCCGGGACAGGCGGATCGCTCACCGGCTCGGCCGAGACGAGCAGAGCGGACTTCGGGGCCGCCGGGACAGGCGGACCGCGCACGGCACAGCCGGGACGAGCGGACCGCTCACCGGCTCGGCCGAGACGAGTGAACGGATCGTGGGGTCAGCCGAGATAGGCGGCGCGCACCACGGGGTCGGCCCTGATCGAGGACGGCGGACCCGTCGCGATGACCTTGCCGAGGTCGAGGACGACAAGGTGGTCGCAGGTGTCCATGACGAAGCCCATGTCGTGCTCGACCAGCAGCACCGTGGTGTCGAGCGCGGCGATGACCTCGCGCAGCCGTGCCGTCTGGTCGGCGTCGAGGCCCGAGGTCGGCTCGTCGAGCAGCAGGACGGACGGACGGTCGGCGAGCGCGCGAGCCAGCTCGACCAGCCGTCGCTGGCCCACGGGCAGCGCGGCCGCGTAGGCGTCGCGCAGCGCCGGCAGCCCGCACAGGTCGAGGACCTCCTCGACCCGCTCGCGCCGCGCCGCCTCCAGCCGTCGCCTGCCCGGCAGGCCCGCGAGGTCGGCGAGCACGCCGCCGCCCCCGCCGCGCCACTCCATGGCGGCCAGGACGTTGTCGGCCACGGTGAGGCGGCCGAAGACCTGCGTGCGCTGGAAGGTCCTGCGCAGCCCCGCCCGCGCCCGCCGTACCGCGGAGACGCCGGTCACGTCGGTGCCCGAGACCAGCACGCGCCCGGACTGCGGGCGGCGCAGGCCCGAGACCACGTCGAACAGCGTGGTCTTGCCCGCGCCGTTCGGGCCGATCACGCCGCAGACCTGCCCCTCCGGCACGGCGAACGAGACCTCGGACAGCGCGCGAACCCCGCCGAAGGCCACGCAGACGCCCTCGACGGCCAGCGCGGACGCGGTCATGACGCGACCCTCGGGCCGGCGGCGGTCGGGCGGTCGACGTCCATCCCGATCATCACGACACCTCCGGGCACACTCCCCCACAGACCGCTCGCGTCCACCACGGTCACCATCACGACACCCCCAGGTAGGCGGCGGTGAGCCGGTCGGCGTCCACCTCGGAGCGGGGGCCGGTCCAGGTGACGCGGCCGAGCCGCATGAAGGCCACTCTGTCGGCCACCGCCAGCGCCTCGGTGGCCTTCTCCTCCACCAGCAGCAGCGCCACCCCGCGCCCGCGCAGTTCGGCGAACAGGGCGAAGACCTGCTCCACGACCAGCGGGGCCAGGCCGAGCGACGGCTCGTCGGCGATCAGCACCCGGGGCGGCCTGACGAGGGCCGGCGCGAGCGTGAGCAACTGCTGCTCCCCGCCCGACAGCGCTCCCGCGAGCACGGTACGGCGGGCGGCCAGGTGCGGCATCCGCTCGTAGACCTGGTCGGGCGCGTCCAGCCAGGTCCGCAGGTTCTCCTCGACGGTCAGTCCAGGGAACACGCCGCGCCCCTCGGGGGCCAGGAACACTCCCTCGCGGGCGCGCCTGTGGGCGGGGCTGCCGGTGACGTCGTGGCCGTCGAGCAGCACCCTGCCTGTGGTGACCGGCACGTCCCCGGCCGCGACGGCGCAGGTGGTGGACTTGCCCGCGCCGTTCGCGCCGAGGAGGGCCAGCACCTCGCCCGCCCTGATCGCCACGTCGACGCCGCGCAGGACGGTCACGTCGCCGTAGCCGGCCACGACCCCTTCGAGGCTGAGCACCGGCGCGGGCCCCGGCGACCCCTCCCACCGGACCCCGGCCAGGTCTTCAGGGGAGTCTCCGGAGAGCGCGGCGACGGCCCGTCCTCCTGGCGGCCCCTCCCACCGGGCTCCGGCCGGCTCTTCGGGGGAATCTCCGGAGAGCGAGGCGACGGCCCGCAGGACGGCCGGGTCTCCGGGGACCCCGCCGGGGAGCGGGGCGGGTTCCCGCTGTTCGCCGCCGACCCCGGCCTGCTCGGAGCCGGGCGGCGGAGAGGGGGCGGCGGTCCGGCGATCGCGGTCCGCATAGGGGGGCACGACCGCCCGGGCGGCGCGACGGCGGTGGCGGGCCTCGGCGAGCTGGGCGAGAACCCCGTCGGGATGCTTGGCGAGGATCATCCCGCCGGTGCCGAACAGGATCGCGCCCACGTGCGCCGAGATCTCCCACCCCGCCAGCAGCTCGGGGAAGATCGCCGCGATGAGACCGCCGAGCACCGCCCCGCCGATCCTGCGCACGCCCTGCAGCACCACCACGGCCAGCCACACGAACCCGGCGAACGCCGGAAGGTCCGTCGCCGTGATCGACCCCTTCGACGTCGCGTACAGCACCCCGCCCAGCCCGGCGATCGCCGACGCCAGCGCGAACAGCATGATCTTCGTGCGTGGCCCCGACACTCCGACGGTCGCCGCGGCGGCGGGCGCCGACCTGACGGCCAGGATCGCCCTGCCGGACACCGACCGCTCCAGGTTGCGGACCACGACCCCGGCCAGCCCGATGAGGACGAGCAGGAGCACGACCCGCACGCGTGGATCGGTGGTGTCGGCGAAGCCGAACGAGAGGGCGGGCAGCGGCCAGCCGATGGTCCCGTTGCTGAAGGCGTCGACCTGGAAGAGCACCTGGTCGGCCAGGAGAGCCAGGGCGAGCGTCGCCAGCGTGAGGATCCGTCCGCCGAGCCGTAGCGCCGGAAGCGCCACCAGCACCCCGACGGCCGCGGCCGCCAGCACCCCCAGCAGGATCGCGACGGGGAACGGCCAGCCGGAGGAAAGGGCCCACCCGCACGTCAGCGCGGCCATCGCGGCGAAGGCCGCCTGCGCGAGATTCACCATCCCGCCGATGCCCGTGACCACCACGAACGAGCAGAAGATCAGCGCCAGCACGAGCCCCTGCGCCACCACGCCCACGTAGAAGTCGTCGGCGGGCCTGGTGAACGTCCAGGCCAGCAGCGCCGCCAGCGAGACCAGCCATGGCAGCCTTCGCCGCCAGCCGGGCAGGTCGGCCAGGTAGTCGGGCGGCGGGGTGTCCTGGGCCGCGCTGCCCGCCACCCGCTCCCGCGACCTGTTCAGCAGCACGAGCCCGACGAACAGGAGGATCACGGGTACGGCGGTGCGCAGCCCGGTGATCTCGGCGGCGAAGTCCGCGTAACCGGCGACCAGGTTCTGCACCACGCCGAGGCCGAGCCCCGCGGCGAACGTCCACGGGATCGAGCGCAGCCGCCCGAACACCGAGGCGGTCGCCGAGGCGAACAGCAGCACGGTGAACGCCCCGGAGTCCAGCCCCACCACGGGGACGGCCAGCACTCCCGCCAGGCCCGCCAGGCCCGAGCTGAGCGTCCACGCCAGCGCCGAGGTGGCGTCGGCGTCGATCCCGCGCAGCGTGGCCAGCCCGCGCCGGTCGACGGAGGCCCGCATCCGCAGCCCGTACGGCGTGTGCCGCATGAACAGCCACAGCCCCGCCGCCACCAGCGCGGCGACGCAGAACGTGATGACCTGGTCGGAGTCGAAGGCCATCCCGGCGAGCGAGACCTCGGCGGCGGGATAGGGCCCGACACCGTGCGGAAGGGCGGTGGCGTCGGCGGGCGGCAGGCCGAGCGGCTCGGCCACCAGGTCGGCGACCAGCAGTCCGAGCGCCGGAAGCGCGATCGTCAGCCCGATCGTCGCCACGATCTGCGCGGTCTCGCCCGCGTGGGCCAGGCCCCTGAACATCGCCTTGTGCAGGCCGTACCCGAGCAGCGGGGCGAAGCCGAGGACGGCGAGCAGGGCAGCGGCCCACCCGGGCCAGCCGAGGCCGACGTTGAGCTCGAAGAAGACCAGCGCGGTCAGGAAGCCGACCGCCCCGTGCGCGAAGTTGAACACACCCGTGGCCGCGTAGGAAAGGGTCAGGCCCGACGCCATCACCGCGAAGACGGCGCCGGTGACCAGTCCGCTCAGGACGTAGGCGAGCATCTACTTGAGCGGCACGTTGTCGAAGCACTTCATGCTCCTGGCGACCTGGTAGGCGCCGTTCTGGAGCGTGACCAGCGCGCCGCAGCCGTTGGGCTCGTCGTGGTCCTTGGGGTACTGGATCTTCCCGAAGCCCGCGTTCTCGTAGGTGAACGCCCCGTTGCCGGTGGCGAGGAACTTCTCGCGGGTGAGGTCCTTGCCCGTCTGCTCCAGCATCTTCAGGAAGATGTCGGCCGACCAGTAGCCGATCGCCAGGTGCTGGGTGAGCGTGGCGCCGGGGGCGACCTTCTCCACGTCCTGTTTGAGCTGGGCGATCTCGGGGGCGCTCGACTCGAAGGGTTCGAACATGGGCGCGGCGATCACGCCCTCGAGCGCCTGCGCGGTGGCGGCGTCCTTGAGGATGGCGGCGTCGTAGCTGGTGGCGTCGCTGAGCACGCCCTTGTACCCGGCCTTCTTCAGCGCGGCGTAGAGGCCCACGTTGAACTTGGTGCCCGCGATGATCGACACCACGATGTCGGGTGGCGCGCCCCCGTTCGAGGTCATGATCTTGTCGACGTAGGGCAGCCAGTCGGCGGGCGGAGCGGCGGCGGGCAGCGCCGAGTTGAGCCCGACGAGCTCGAACCCGGCGGCCTGGAAGGACTGGGAGATGGTCTTGCCACCGTACTTGCTGCCGCTCGAGTCGGACGTCTGCACGTAGACGGTCTTGCCGGCGGCGCCGCCGAGCAGGTCGGCCATCTGGTTGCCCCACCAGGTCTGCGAGCCCGCGCCCGCCTTGGGAGCCAGGCAGCCGTTGTAGCCGAAGCCCGTCTTGGTGCCGCACCACTGCGGGCCGGTCGCCCAGCCGAACCACGGCACGCCCTGCTGTTCGAGGAAGACCGCGCCGCCGAAGTTGGGGGCGTGGACGGGGACGAGCGCGAACACCTTGTCCTTCTGGACGAGCTTCTTGGCCGCCGCGTCGCCCTTGGCGGCGTCCTGGGTGTCGTCCTCGGCGCCGAGGAACTCGATCTTCCTGCCGTGCACGCCGCCCGCCGCGTTCGCCCGCTCGAACCTGGCCTTGGCGCCGATCTCCGCGTCCTTGGTCGAGTAGCCGCTCGCGCTGGTCTTGGTGAGCACCCCGCCGACCTTGACCGTCGTGTCCGTCACTCCCGGGGTCTGTCCACCGCCGCCCGGAGCCGCCGTCCCCTGTTGCGCCGCGCACCCCGCGAGCGTCACCACCGCTGCCAGCACCACGAGTTCTCGCCGCAACCCAGCCTCCGCCTTTTCGGCCTAGCGCTCGCTTGGTTTTGCGTCAGCGTAGGTTCGAGCGGAATGGGTGTCAACGCTTCTAAACCAAGCATTTGCTTGCTAGCGTGTGCCGCATGCTGATGCGCGCCGCCGTCCTCACCGGTTTCCACCAGCCGATGGAGATCCGCGAGGTGGAGATCGCCGATCCGGGTCCCGGCGAGGTGCGCGTCCAGATCAAGGCGTCCGGCGTGTGCGGGTCCGACCTCAAGGCGATCGACGGCAAGAGCCCGGTCGTCCGGCAGCCGCCGTTCATCCTGGGCCACGAGAGCGCGGGGATCGTCGAGAGCGTCGGCGAGGGCGTGACGGCGGTCGAACCCGGCGACCATGTGATCATCGCGATGAGCGGCGCGTGCGGGAAGTGCCGGCACTGCGGAGCGGGCCGCTTCCACCTGTGCTCGGGCCCCGCCAGGCTGACCGCGATCATGGGCGGCGCGCCCAGGGTCACCATGGACGGCCAGGAGACGCGCAGGTTCATCGGCATCGGATCCTTCGCCGAGTACGCCGTCGTCCGCGAAGCGATGTGCGTGAAGATCGCGCCCGACGCCCCCTTCGACGCGATGTGCCTGCTCGCCTGCGGTGTCATCACCGGTGTCGGCGCCGTCCTGAACGTCGCGCGCGTCGCCCCTGGCTCCAGCGTCCTGGTCGTCGGCTGCGGCGGCGTCGGCCTCAACGTCGTCCAGGGCGCGGTGCTCGCGGGCGCGACCACGATCATCGCCGCCGACGTCGTCGAGCAGAAGCTCAAACTCGCCGCCCACTTCGGCGCCACCCACACCCTGCTCGCCGGTGACCTCCCCCAGCAGGTCGGCGAGATCGTCCGCGGGGGCGTCGACTACGCCTTCGACGCCACCGGGGTCGCGAGCGTCCTCGGCCAGGCCTTCGCCGCCACCCAGCCGGGCGGCACCACCGTCATGGTCGGCAGCCCCGCCGCGGGGACCCCCCTGACCATCGAGCCTGGGCTGCTGTTCGCCTCTCGCCGTCTCATGGGCACCCAGGGCGGCGACGCGGCGCCCCTGCGCGACCTGCCCATGCTCGCCGCGCAGTACCTCCGCGGCCGGCTCGACCTCGACGGGCTGGTCACCGAACGCCTCCCCCTGGCCGACATCGACCAGGCCGTCACCCACGTCCGCCAGGGCGCCGTCGCCCGCTCCGTCATCGTCTTCTAGCCCGCCGTCCTGTACGGCCGTGCCGCGCCCTACGATGGTGCGATCATTCGCGGCGGCGGGCGGAAGCGGGACGATGACCACACTCGAGCAGGGGCGCGACACCCGCACCAGGATCCTCGCCGCGGCCCGCGCGCTGTTCGCCGAGCGGGGCTACGCCGCGACCTCACTGGCCGACATCGCCGCCGCGGTCGGGCTCACGAAGACGGCGGTCGCCTACCACTTCCACCCCAAGGACACGCTGGCCGCCGAGCTGATCGCGCCCTGCGCCGACGACATGCTCGCCCTGCTGGGGGCGGACTTCGCCGACCGGCGCGCGTTCGTGACGGCCCTGGTGGCGTTCACCGTACGGCACCGCGCGGTGATCAGGCTGGTCATGGAGGACCTGGGCGGCGCCGACGACGCGCCTCCCGGCTCGCCCGGCGAGGCCATCAGGACCTTCCGTGACGAGATCTTCGCCAAACTCGCCGGGCCCGACCCCTCGCGGGAGACGCGGGTGCGCGGATGGGCGGTGCTCGGCGCGCTCCAGTGGGGCGTCGTCCAGACGATGGACCTGCCCGAGGACAGCGTCCTGCCCACACTGACCGCGGCCGCGCTAGCTATCTGACCCCGTGACCGGCGCGTATCCCGCCGCGACGGATTTCTCGCGAATCACCCGGTGGGCGAGCCCTCACCGGAGGTCGGCGTGGGGGTCGGCTCGGGGTCGGTGCCCGCGGGCGGGTCCACGTCGGGCGGCGTGGTCGGCTCCGCCGGGTCGGGGAGGGACTGCCCCGCCACGCCCACTGTGATCACGATCGCCCGTCCCGGCGCCGCACACGTGCCGGGCGCCACGCTCTGCCCGAGCACCGAGTCCACGGCGCCCGCGTCACCCACGATCTGCGCGCGCTGCCGTACGGCGAAGCCCGCGTCTCTCAGCGCCGCCCGCGCCTCGCGCCTGGACATCCCCACCACCGACGGCACCGCCGCACCGTGCCTGGCCACCGTCAGCGACACGGCCTTGCCCGGGGTCACGCGCGTGCCCGCCCCCGGCCTGCTGCCGATCACCTGACCGTCGGGCAGATCGGAGCAACTCGTGCCGATCTTCCCTGTCTTCAGCCCCGCGGCCTTCAGCGCGGAGGCGGCGGCCTCGCGCGACAGGCCCGCCAACGCGGGCACCTCGACGCCGACCGCCGACACCCGCAGGTCGACCCTGGAGCCCCGGGCCAGCCTGGCACCCCGCTCGGGCGTGCTCCCGAGCACCTCGCCCGCCGGCCGTGCCGAGCCGGCCTCGGTCACCGACCCCACGACGAGGCCCGCTCCCTCGATGGCCGCGACCGCCGCGGAACGGTCCATGCCCACGACTCCCGGCACCGCGAGCAGCATCGGCTGGGCGGGGGCCGTGGCGGGGGGCGGGCGCCTGGTCGTCGCCTGCGTGTCCTTCGTCCTGGCCGACGAGCTCTGCCGGAAGGAGGAGGGGGTGGGCGTGGAGGCCACGGCCACCGGCTCGGGCGTGGCCTCGGTGGGGGTGCTGACGCTCTGCAGCGCCGGCACCAGCACCGCGACCAGGACCGCGGCGCTGATCAGGAGCGCGCACGAGACGGCCAGGGAGACTCTGTTGGCCGCGGGACCCACCCACCGGCCGGGGTGCGTCGCCTCCGACGCCCAGCCCGCGGGACCGGGCCACGACGGGTGCCCTTCGCTCGAGCCGGCCGGGGGCTCCTCTTCCTTCCAGGAGAGCGCGGGGTGCCCGGCGGACGCCGCGCCCCGTCCCGATGCGCGGGCCGGTTCCCTCATCCTGGCACCCGAGACTGATCCGGCACCGCGTTGCGCGGGGATGCCGGGCAGCAGGTAGCCGTCGGCGGCTCCCGTCGCCTCCGGCTCGGCCAGCGGGTGGGGGTCCACGCGCAGGATGTGCGGCGGAGGTGAGCGCAGCACCTCCGCCGGCACGCCTTCCCCCGCGCCCAGCAGCGCGAGTAACAGCTCCCTGCTGGTGGGCCTGTTGCGGGGGTCCTTGTCCAGGCAATGCGCGACCAGGTCACCGAGCCGCCCGTCGAGGCGCCCCAGCGCGGGAGGCGCGGTCAGGATGCGGTGGAGCACCGGCGCGACCGAGTCCTGGCCGAACGGCGCGGAGGCGTTGGCGGCGAAGCACGTCGTCGCGCCCCACGAGAACACGTCCACCGCTCCGGTGATCGCCGAGGCGGTGATCTGCTCGGGCGCCATGTAGGCGGGCGTGCCCACCCCTCTGCCGCTGACCGTCGCCGCCGCGTCCAGCGCCTTGGCGAGGCCGAAGTCGATCACGCGCGGCCCGTCGGCGCCTAACAGCACGTTCTGCGGCTTGAAGTCACGGTGCACGATCCCAGCGCGGTGGATGGCGGCCAGCGCGGTGGCGGTGCCGACCGCGAGCCGTTCGAGCGCGCCGCCGCTGCGCGGTCCCTCCAGCGCCACCTCCCTGGCCAGCGAGGGTCCTTCGATGTACTCGCTGACGATGTACGGCCTGCCGTCGTCGAACCCCGCGTCGATCACCTGCGCCGTGCAGAAGCGGGCCACGTGCTTGGCCAGCTCGACCTCGCGCATGAAGGCCGCCGGTTCGTCCCCCACCGGTCCGTGCAACAGCTTGATCGCGAAGGACTCTTCGCCTAACCTGCCGAGGTAGACGATCCCCTGACCGCCCTCCCCCAGTCGCCCGGACAGTTCGTAGTCGCCCAGTCGCTGAGGGTCCCCCGTCTTGAGCGGTTTCGGCACGGGCGCCTCCCCTCGCCGCCCACCGGTTACCTCTCTACTGAAGTCGAGGGATCGCGGCGCGTCAACGGACCGTGACGCCGTTGTGATGTCCTATTTCTGGATACTTCCTGAGTAGCGAGGGGTGTCCTCACCCGCTCTGATCACCTGAAACGTGTAGCCGCTCGCGCCCTCGGCGGCGAGCACCACCCTGCCCGGATGGCATCCCTCGCCTCTGACCTGCGACAGGTCGTAGGTGGCCGAGTCGATTCTGGTCAGCACGCCCTGACAGTGCAGACCCTCGCCCCAGCGCATCGTCCCCTTGCCCGCGTCGTCCGGCAGGCTCAGCCGTATCGGGAAGGTGACCTTAGAGCTAGGGTGATGCGCCGCGCCCGACCATTCGCCGGCGAGGGCGGGCGGCTCGCTCCGCCACGGGCTCGCCACCACCAGGGCTGCCGCCGCCGACAGCGCGGCCGCCGCCGCGATCCACCACAGGCGGGAGAGGCGGCGGGACCCGGCCGGATGCTCGCCGGACACGAGCGTCCCCGCACGCCCCTGACCCCGCACGGACGCCTCCACCCCGGCCTCCACCCCGGCCTCCGCCCCGGCCTCCACCTCGGTCTCCGCCCCCGGCCCCGATCCTGGCGCGCGGTCCCGGCCAGGTGCGGCCTTCTCCCGTGTGCGGTCCTCTCCGGAGACGGCGGCCCGCTGCCGGCGCTCGCCATCGTCGGGGCGGGCGGGGCCCTCGAGCAGGACGGCCAGCGCCTCCTCGGCCGTGGGACGCTCCTCGGGCGACCGGGCCAGGCAGGCCACCACCAGCCCGCGCAACGGCCCCGACAGCTCGCCGAGGTCCGGCGTGCCGTACAGGATCCTGCCGAGCACCGCGGGGTAGGAGTCGGCCGCGAACGCCGCCCTGCCGCTGGAGGCGAACGACATGGTCAGCCCCCACGCGAACAGGTCCACGGGTGTCCCCGCCGGTTCGCCGCCGATCTGCTCGGGCGCGAGGTAGGCGGGCGTGCCGACGGGCCGCGCGCCGACCGTGCTGGTGGAGTCGAGCAGCCGCGCGATCCCGAAGTCGATGACCCGCGGCCCCTCGCGGTCGAGCAGCACGTTCTGCGGCTTGAAGTCGCGGTGCACCACGCCGGCCCGGTGGATGGCCGCCAGCGCGGTCATCGTGCCCACCGCCAGCCGGTCGAGCGACCCGCTTGAGCGCGGCCCCTCCCGCATGACCAGCGCGTGCAGCGAGACGCCCTCGACCAGCTCGCTGACGACGTACGGCCTGCCGTCCGCCACTCCCGCGTCGAGCACGCGCGCGGTGCAGAAGGGCGCGACCCTGCGGATGCTCTCGATCTCCGACAGCAGCCGCCGCTCGGTGCTGTGGCTGCGGGCGTGCAGCCATTTGACCGCGACGCGCTCGCCCTCGGACGACACCGCCTCGTAGACCACGCCCTGGCCGCCCTCCCCGAGACGGGCCATGATCCGGTATCCCTGCAGAGCGTGCGGATCGCCTGGTTGGAGGGGGCTCGACGGCATGCCGACAACTATAGGAAGGCGGCATACCGATCAAGAACCGGCAGGACCTCGTCGGCCGTCCCGCTCGGCAGCGACAGCACGGTCTCCTCGATGCCGAGCGTGGCGTAGTACTCCAGCTTGCCGCCGGTGGGCAGCGTGCCGAACGGGATGACCTTCGCCGTCGCCGACGCCTCCCTCAGCGCGGGCAGCGCGGCTTTGATCCCCTTGCCGCCGATCGGCATCCATCCGTCGGCGTACTCGGCGACGTGCGCGAACAGCCGGGGACCCGCGGCCCCGCCGACGTAGATCGGCGGCCCCGACACCGGCTTGGGCCACGACCATGACGGCTCGACGCCGTCGAAGGCCGCCACCTCCTGGCTCCACAGCGCCTTCATCGCCAGCACGTTGCGCCTGGCCGCCTCCCGCCTGTCCTTGTACGGCACGCCGTGGTTCTCGATCTCCTCCACGTTCCAGCCGAAGCCGACTCCCACGACCACGCGCCCGCCCGACAGGTGGTCCAGCGTGGCGATGGCCTTCGCGGTGACGATGGGCTCGCGCTGGGCGGCCAGCAGGATGCCGGTGCCGAGCGTGATCGTCGAGGTCACGCCGGCCGCCGAGGCGAGGGCCACCAGGGGGTCGAGGGTGCGCCGGTACTCCTCGGCGAGTTGCGGCGTGCCCGTCGGCGGCGGGGTGCGCCGCGAGACGGGGATGTGGGTGTGCTCCGGCAGGTAGAGGGAGGAGAAGCCGCGTTCCTCCGCCGCCCTGGCCAGGTCGGCGACGGGCATCGCCAGGTCGGTGCTGAACATCGTGACGCCAAGCCGCATGACCGCTCCTTAACCAAGCGATTGCTCGGGACCGTTTCTTAGAGTAGCTTGCCGCTCATGGGATTCGCTGCGGTCGCGGGCGTGCGGCTGTTCTACACCGACGACGGCTCAGGCGACACGACGCTGCTGCTCGTCCACGGCTGGGGCGCGGACTCCCACCAGTGGGCACAACACATCCCCTCTCTCGCGCGCAAGCACCGGGTGATCGCGGTGGACCTGCGCGGGCACGGCTACTCCTCGGCCGAGGAGAAGGGCAACAACCCCGTCCGCATGGCCGAGGACCTCGTGGAACTGCTCGACCGGCTCGGAGTCGAGCGGTTCGTGGCCGTCGGCCACTCCATGGGCGGGGTGATCGTCTCGCGGCTCGCCGTCGAGCATCCCTCGCGCGTGGCCGCCGTCGTCGCGGTGGATCCGGGCTACGGGCGTCCCGACGAGGTCGTGGCCATGGCGGTCGCGATGCGGGAGACGCCCGCCGTACAGATCGACGCATGGTGTTACACCCCCGCCTCGCCCGGCTGGCTGCGCGAGTGGCACCGGCGGCGACTGCTGGCGACGCCGCCGCACGTGCTGGCCGAGGCCTACGACGGGCTGTGGTCGGGGGAGGAGGCGATCGGCTCGCGGGGCGCGGCCGAGCCGTACCTGTCGCGGCGCGCGTGCCCCGTGCTCACCTTCTGGACCGACCCCGCACAGGCGGCGTGGGAGACGGACCTGTTCAAGCATCCCGCCTCGCGCACGGTCTGCTGGCAGGGCAGCGGACACCGCCTGCACGAGGAGCGGCCCGCCGAGTTCTTGCTCGTGGTCAACCAATGGCTGAAGGAGATCTCCCGGTGAAGTTCGCCATCTTTCTCAACCCCCAGATTCCCGGCTCGGGGTACGCGGCCGAGGAGAACGCACGGGCCAAGCGGCCGATCGGACGGGACACCGAGTCGTACCAGAGGCTGCTGCACGAGGTGCGGGAGATCGCGGTGCACGCCGACAGGATCGGCTTCGACGCGCTGATGATGACCGAGCACCACTTCCATTCGGAGGGGATGGAGTTCTCGGTCAACCCGTTGATGTTCCTCACCGACCTGGCGGCACGGACCGAGCGGATCCTGCTCGCGCCGCTGGGCCTCGTGCTGCCCGCGTGGGACCCGATCAGGGCGGCGGAGGACGTGGCGCTGCTCGACCAGTTCTCCAAGGGGCGGCTGCGGCTGGGGGTGGCGCGCGGCTACCAGAACCGGTGGATGAACGTGCTCGGCCAGCGCTGGCACGCGGCGGCGGCCAGGTCGGACGGCTCGTCGAGCGACAACCGCAACTTCGACGTCTTCGGCGAAGTCCTCAAGATCATGAAGATGGCCTGGACGCAGGAGACCCTTCGCTACAAGTCCGACATTTTGGACTATCAGGTGCCGTATCCCTTCGAGGGAATCGAGGGGTGGCCCGCCACCGAGTGGACGCGGACGTTCGGCGCGCCCGACGAGCTCGACGACGACGGCAGAGTCCAGGCGGTCAGCGTCTGCCCCAGGCCGTACCAGAACCCGCATCCCGAGCTCTGGCAGCCGTTCACGATCTCCGACCGCTCGGTCATCAGGGCCGCGCAGGAGGACATCATGCCGTGGATGTTCACCCCCAATCCCGACGACCACGCTGCGAAGGCCAAGCTCTACCAGGAGGAGTCGGCCAAGCAGGGCCGCCACTACAAGCTGGGTGAGCACACCGGCATCCTCAAGATCGTCGGAATCGCCGACACGACGGACGAGGCGATCAACACCTACGGCAAGAAGATCCCCAAGGACTTCGCCGCCTTCTTCGGGCCGTTCGGCTACCTGGAGGTGCTGCGCAAGAAGGAGGACGACAAGCACCAGCCCATCTCGCCCGA
The DNA here is from genome assembly GCF_057708945.1 of Nonomuraea sp. bgisy101. NCBI lineage: Bacteria > Bacillati > Actinomycetota > Actinomycetes > Streptosporangiales > Streptosporangiaceae > Nonomuraea > Nonomuraea sp. bgisy101. The sequence continues at coordinate 60,044 of NZ_JBYITD010000030.1, read as the reverse complement.
GAAGGGCGACGTGCAGCGGATGAACGACGTCGAGATGGCGCTGTTCGGCTCACCCGACGACGTCAAGCGCGGCATCCAGCGCATGCTCGACCGCATGCCCGACCTGGAGTGGTTCGGCCTGTACATGCAGGGCCAGCAGGGAGTCCTCCCGCTCGACACCGTCAAGCGCAACCTCGAACTGTTCGCCACCAAGGTCATCCCGGAGTTCCAGTCAACTACCTTCTGATGATTTCGAAGGCTTGCTCTCACGGTCCCATCTGGCGGAAGGGAGGCCGGTAGCGTGCGGGCGATTGACTGCGCCCCAACTCGCGACAGCGCGCTGGGCGATGTTGCGAGCTGCGATGTGATCGGCATGCCCAGCGAGGCCACACCTGGTGCAAAGAAGGCGGCCGCGCACTGGCCGGTTCGCCTTCGAGACGAAGCCGCACTCGGGGCAGGACTGGCTTGTGTAGGACGGATCCACCAGCACAAACGCCATCCCGAGTCGTGCGGCCTTGTATCGCGTGAACGCGATCTGCTGGGCGAACGCCCAGGAGTGCAAGGTGCGCCCAGAGACCTTGAGCAGCCATACATCTCCCCTGCACGTCAGGTCGACCTCGCCAACCCGCAGGCTGTCGAGCGCCCTCAGATCGGCAACCCTCCCCTGATAACCGACACGAACTCTTCCCTGCGGGGTCCACATGGACGCGATGCGAACATCCCTGCGGAAAGAGATCATGCGGGCATCGAACGGCACCGCCCCGTGCGGCCGGAAGAGGTGCGCTCGCTACTTGGACGCGCGCCGGTTGGCACAGGCGGCGACAACTCGGGCGATGGCCTTCACCGCCGCCTGAGCACCCAGCCCCGGGAAGGCCGCCCGCGCCTCGTAGTAGGCCAGACGATGCAACGCGACGGCCTCGAAGGCTCTGTGCGACCAGGCCGGCCGGGAGACAAAGGCGGCAGCCTCGTTGCACAGCGCCATCGCTGCCGCCAGCCGTGCCGCATCCTCGTGCGACGGGTTGAGCCGCAACTGGATGACCGACGGCAGTCCTACAGATTTTGCCGCCGACCTGCGAAAAGCCAATACGATCACCTGCCTTTCACGACCTTCGAACATATTACCGATTGCAGCCATGAGATGGCTGAGAGTTCTCAACATGAGGAGCGATGAATCATGAGGCACAGCCGATGAGGTTCTGGCTCGGCGCCTCCTTCTGCGACACCTCGGAGTTCGTCGAGCTCGCCGTCGCGGCCGAGCGCTGCGGGTTCGACACGTTCACGCTGTCCGACCACCTGTTCTTCGCCGACTTCAGCACGCCGTACCCCTACGGCAGGATGCGGTGGACGGCCGAGACGCACTGGCCCGACGTCTGGGTGACGATCGGCGCGATGGCGGCGGTGACGACGCGGCTGCGCTTCTCCCCCAACGTCTACATCGCGCCCGCGCGAGACCTGATCACCGTGGCCAAGCAGGTGTCGACCGCCGCCGTGCTGTCGGGCGACAGGGTCAGCTTCGGGGTGGGCGTCGGCTGGTGCAAGGAGGAGTTCGTCGCCACGGGACAGGACTTCCACACGCGCGGGCGCAGGCTCGACGAGATGCTCCCCCGCCTGCGCGAACTCTGGTCGGGCGCGCAGGTGGACCTGCCGGGCCTTCCCTCCCTGTCGATGTCGCCGGTGCCTGCCGTACCGATCCCGATCTACGTGGGCGGCGACAGCGAGGCGGCGCTGCGCAGGGCGGCGCGGGCCGGAGACGGCTGGATCGGCAACCGGATCTACACCGAGGAGCAGATCGAGGCCGTCCTCGCCGACCTGCGCCGCTACCTGAAGGAGTACGGCAGGCCGGAGGACGCGCTCGAGATCATCGCCCCGCTGGCCGTGCTCCCCGACGCCGACACCTACCGCCGCTTCGCCGACAAGGGCATCACGGGCACGATGGCCGCCCCTTGGTGGCTGTCGCCTGACGAACCCAAGGTCGACACGATGGAGCGGTTCGCCGAGGAGGTCATCGCCAGGATGTGACGCGCCTGGACTCGCCGGGCCGGAGGCACCCTCCGCCCGGCGAGCCGCGCGGCCTGTGATGCCGGACGCCACCGAACCACGATCGACGGGCCGATAGCCTCGTCCCATGCTGGAAGAAATCACGGCGACCCGCTATGTGACCCCGTTGCGGGAGGGCGGATCGCTACCGGGAGTGGTCGAGGCCGACGACCTCGGCACCTACGTCGTGAAGTTCCGCGGCGCCGGACAGGGGCCCAAGGTCCTCGTCGCCGAGATCATCTGCGCCGAGCTGGCAAGGCGGCTCGGCCTGCGCACGCCCGAGCTCAAGCTCATCGACCTCGACAGGCAGATCGCGCTGCGGGAACCCGACTTCGAGATCCAGGAACTGCTCCAGGCCAGTGAGGGACGCAACATCGCGATCGACTTCCTGCCAGGAGCGCTCGGCTTCGACCCCCTGTCGTGGCAGCCCGACCCCGGCTTCGCAGCCGAGGTCGTGTGGTTCGACGGCCTCATCCACAACGTCGACAGGACGTGGCGCAACCCCAACCTCCTGGTCTGGCACCACGACACCTGGCTCATCGACCACGGCGCCGCGCTGTGGTTCCACTACAGCTGGAAGAACGCCGACCCGCAGCGCGCCTTCGACGCCGGCAGCCACGTCCTGGCCCCCTTCGCCGCCGACGTCCCCAAGACGGGCGAGCGCATGGCCGCGCGGATCACCAGGGAGCTCCTCACCGAGGTCACCGCGCTCGTCCCCGACGAGTGGCTGGAGGAGGAACCGGGGTTCGACTCGGCGCAGGCCGTACGGGACGCCTACGTCGAACACCTGCTGGCCCGCGCCCACGGCCCGCGCGACTGGTTGCAGGCCTCCGCGAAGGCCGAGCAGAAGGGCGGCCCCAGCTCGGTCGGCGCCTTCTGGAAGCAGGGAGACAAGTGATGGAACGCGACGTCTACGAGTACGCCGTCATCCGCGTCATCCCGCAGGTGGAGCGCGGCGAGCAGATCAACGTCGGGATCCTGCTCTACTGCCAGTCCCGCACCTACCTGCGCGCGCGCGTCGAACTCGACGAGATCCGCCTGCGCGCCCTCGACCCCGGCGCCGACCCCTCCGAGGTACGGCAGGCGCTGGCGGGCTACGAGCTGGCGTGCGGCGACTCCGCGGGGGCGATGGTGCGGGAGTCCCTGGGCAGCCGGTTCCGCTGGCTGACCGCCCCGCGCAGCACGGTCGTGCAGACCTCCGCCGTCCACGCGGGCCTGACCACGGACCCCGACGCCGAACTCACCCGCCTCTTCGACCGCCTCGTCCGCCTCTGAAGAACCCGCCACCTGCCAAGCGACCCCGGGCCATCCTCGGGCGCACCCGTGGGTCGTCGGACGCATCCGTGGGTCGTCCGTCGGACGCATCCGTGGGTCGTCCGTCGGACGCATCCGTGGGTCGTCCGTCGGGCGCACCCGTGGGTCGTCGGTGCCCCTGCGGATCGTCGGGCGCACCCGTGGGAGGCCCGGTCGTCGTGGAGCGGCCCCGGGCATCGTCGCGGCCCCGGGCATCGCCGGAGCCCGGCCGCCGGGGCCCCGGGCATCCGAGGTAGCGGCCTCGGGCGCGGGAGCCCGTCGTCGGTGGCCGGTCGGGGCGGCCGCCGACGCGGTGGCGATCCTGCTGGAGATGGCTCTGCTTGAGGCGGCCCTGCTGGAGGTGGCCCTGCTTGAAGTGGCCCTGCTTGAAGTGGCCCTGTTTGAGGCGGCCCTACTGGAAGCGGGCGACGAAGCGGCGCTGCCAGGGTGTCTCCACGGCGCGGGCCGAATAGTGCTCCCTGACGTAGGCGACCGCCTCCCGGTTGGGCACCCCGTCGAGGACGGCGAGGCAGGCCAGCGCGGTACCCGTTCGTCCTTGCCCGCCGCCGCAGGCGACCTCGACCCGCTCGGTCTCGGCACGCGCCCATGCCTCGCGCAGCGCGTCACCGGCGGAGACGCGGTCGGAGGGCAGCCAGAAGTCCGGCCAGCGCAGCCAGCGTGCCTCCCATGCGGTAGGGGGCGGTTCGTGACCCAGCAGGTAGAGCGCGAAGCCGGGCTCCGGCCCTTCCGGGAGGGGACGGCGCAGTCCCCTGCCGCGAACGAGCCTGCCCGAGGGCAGCCGTAGCACGCCGGTCATCGTGGGATCCCAGGTTGAGTTCACCCGGCGAGCGTAGCCCCCGCGCCGTACCCGCGCATGATCGGGAACCGGGCGTCTGCGGGCTCTAGCGGTGTCCCAGGACGTTGATCACGCGCCCGTTGGGGTCGCGGACGAAGAACCTGCGCACGCCCCAGTCCTCGTCCCGCAGCGGGTGCACGATCTCCGCGCCGCTCTTGAGCACCGCCTCGTAGGCCGCGTCCACGTCGTCCACCTCGACGCTCAGGTCGGGGTTGACGGGGGCGGTCCGATCGGCGGTCATGACACTGATCTGCGCCGTGGGCTGGGTGGGCGAGGCGAGGGTGATGATCCAGCCGTGGTTCATCACCTCCTCGAAACCCAGGAGGGTGTAGAAGTCCCTGCTCTCCTGGACGGCCTCGGAGCTGATGTTGGGCACGACACGACGAATGGTCATCGGCGACTCCTTTGCAGGCGAGATCGCATTGATTCTCCTAGAACGTCATCCAGGGGCCTGACCGCCTTCCGCTACCCGAGCCCTATGGCCACCTGCCCCGCCCGGTCGCCATGACCGCCCACCCGGCCCCGCCCGGTCACCGTGACCGCCCCCTCCCGCCACGGTCTTGCGACCACCCGCCCGATTCGGCCCGGTCCGGCCCCGCGAGCATTCCGCCGCCTCGACCCGGTCGCCTGGCTCGCCCCCGGCTCCCGGCGGAGGCGGAGGCGGAGGCGGAGGCGACGAAGGCGGGCCAAGGCGCAGGTGGAGGTGGAGGCGAGGGCAGGAGCGGGTGGAGGCGAGGGGAGGTGGAGGCGAGGGCAGGAACGGGGCGGGTGGGGGCGAGGGCGGGAGCAGGGCGGGCGGGGGGCGAAGGCGAGGGCGGGAGCAGGGCGGGTGGAGGCGGCCCGGCGTCATGTCGAGGGATCTAGGCACCGGAGTCGATACGGCGAGACAGACCGTCGAGAAGCATCTCGAGGCCGAAGCGGAACGCGCCCTCAGGGTCGGTCGCCAGCCCCGTCGCCTCGCCGAGACTCGTCGAGACCCGTTGCGCGACGGGGTAGGAGGTGCCCGCCATCGCGGCACCCAGGGACGGCCCGACGGTCTCCCACCACTGGAGGTCGGTCAGCGAGCTCTCCTCCCTGATCCGCCGGAGCGAGAGCGTCCCGCGCGCGGCGCTGGAGACCAGTCCGAGGATCGCCGTGAGCACCCTGTCCATGTCGAGGTCGCTCAGGCCCACGCCGTCGAGCGCGGCGAGCTCCACCTCGTACTTGCCCGACACGCCCGGTCCCGGAACAGGGCGGCCGGGCGCGACCTCCACCGTCCACGGGTGGGCCATGTGGTGGTCCCAGTTGGCCTGGGCGATCCGCTCGGCCCTGGCACGCCATGGCCCCGCCGGCGGCGAGCTGTGGACCTCGGCGGCGACGGCGTCGAGCATGACCTCGATGAGCTCGGACCGCCCGGCGATGTACGGGTAGAGCGCCATCGCGCTGACGCCGAGGTCACCGGCCACCCTGCGCAGGGTGAGCGCGTCGAGCCCCTCCCTGTCGGCCAGGGCGACCGCCGCGTCCGTGATCCGCCTCAGCGTGAGCCCCGATCGGCTCACCATCTCGGTGGGCTTCCACAGCAGCCCGACCAGCTTGACCGGGTCTCCCGGCCGCTCCGCCCGCTTCGCCATCCTCAACTCCCTTAGTTTACGTTGTACTATACATTGTCCGCCACACGGTTGAGCAGATGGGAGGGTGCAATGGACATGGACACCGGACCGGCGCAACAGGCGCCGATCGTCGCCCGAGGGGTCCGCAAGCGCTTCGCGGGCAACGCGCGCCCCGCGCTGGACGGCGTGGACCTCACGGTGCAGGCAGGCAGGGTCTGCGCGCTGCTCGGCGGCAACGGCGCGGGCAAGACCACGATGGTCAGGATCCTGACCACGCTGACCAGGGCGGACGAGGGCACGGTCCGCGTCGCCGGGTGGGACGTGGTCGGCCAGGCGACGCAGGTGCGCGCGTCGATCGGGCTCGTGGGCCAGTACGCGGCGCTCGACGAGCTCCTGAGCGCAAGGGAGAACCTCGAGCTGTTCGGCAGGCTGGCGGGCCTGAACCGCCACCGCGCCCGCGTCCGCGCGAGCGAGCTGCTCGAGACGGCGGGGCTGACCGAGGTGGGAAGGCGAGCCGTGGGCACGTTCTCCGGTGGGATGCGCCGGCGGCTCGACCTGGCGACGTCCCTCATCACCACGCCGGCGGTCCTGTTCATCGACGAGCCGACCACGGGGCTCGACCCGCAGGCGCGGCACGACCTCTGGGCCTCGGTACGCGTCCTCGCCGACGCGGGCACCACCGTCCTGCTGACCACCCAGTACCTCGAGGAGGCCGACGAGCTGGCCGACGACGTGGTGATCCTCCGGGAGGGCGCGGTCATCGCGCAGGGAACGCAGGAAGACCTCAAGAGCCTCGTGGGCGAGCCGCGCTGGGAGCTGCGCCGGCCGACCCTCGAGGACGTCTACCTCCATCTGCACGCCACCCGACCGGCAGGAGCCCCCGCCTCATGACCACCATCTCCCTTGCGGAACCCACACGAGCGACCGGGCGGACGCGGCTGTGGCGGGAGGCGGCCATCCTCACCGGGCGCACCGTACGGCACTGGCGGGCCAGGCCCGTGACGTTCGCGATCCAGTTGCTGTTCCCCGTGCTCGTCATTCTCATGATGGGCGGCCTGCTCGGCGGCGCGATCGCGGGAAGCTCGGGCGACTACATCCTCTACGTCATCCCCGGCGTCCTCGCGTTCACGATGCTGTTCGGCGTCGAGACGACCATGACCGCGGTCACGACCGACGCGGCGAGGACGGTCACCGACCGGTTCCGCTCGCTGCCCATCTCGCCTGGATCGGTGCTGCTCGGCCGCGTCCTCGCCGACCTGCTGACCTCGGTCGTGGAGCTCGTCGTGGTCACCCTCGCGGGCCTGGCCCTCGGCTGGCGGTGGGAGAACGGGCTCCTGCCCGCTCTCGCGGCGTACGGCCTGCTGCTCTGGCTGCGCTTCGGGCTCCTGTGGTTCGGCGTCTGGGCGGGCCTGACGGCCGGCTCCCCCGAGGCCGTGAGCGCCGCCCAGCTCCTGGCCTGGCCGATCGGGTTCCTGTCGACCGTGTTCGTCAAGCCGTCCACGATGCCGGGCTGGCTCGGCGCGATCGCCGAATGGAACCCGCTCTCGGCGACCGCCACCGCCGTCAGGGAGCTCTTTGCCGGCGTCCACCAGGGAGGGCTGACCTGGGCCGCGGAGCACGCGCTCCTCACCGCGGCTGCCGGTCCGCTGTTGCTCACCCTGGTCTTAGCGCCCCTGGCGATCCTGGCATTCAAGGGCCTGGGCCGATGACCGGCCTCGACCAGGTGATCCGCATCCGCGGCGCGCGTGAGAACTCCCTTCAGAACGTCGACGTCGACATCCCCAAGCGCAAGTTGAGCGTCGTCACCGGGGTTTCGGGCTCGGGCAAGTCGTCCCTGGTCTTCGACACGCTCGCGGCGGAGTCGGGGCGGCAGCTCAACGAGACGTTCTCGGCCTTCGCGCAGGGCCGGCTGCCCAGCTACGGGCAGCCGGACGTCGATCACCTGGAGAACCTGTCCGCGGTGATCATCGTCGACCAGAAGCGTCTCTCGGGCGGCCCGCGCTCCACCGTCGGCACCGCGACCGACATCGGAGCGCGCCTGCGACTGCTGTTCTCCAGACTCGGCGAGCCCTCTGCCGGGTACTCCAACGCCTACAGCTTCAACGACCCGGCGGGCATGTGCCCGAACTGCCAGGGACTGGGCGTGGCCGCCACGGTCGTCGTGACCGAACTCGTCGACGAGGACCGTTCGCTCGCCGAGGGCGCGATCACGTTCCCGCCCTTCGCACCGGGACAGTGGATGTGGAGGGCCTACGCGCGCTCGGGCTTCTTCGACGCCGACAAGAAGATCCGCGACTACACCGCCGAAGAGCGCGACATCCTCCTGCACGCTCCCGCCGGCACCCTGAAGCCGCCCGCGGGCATGGACGCCGCCGGCTCCGCCTACGAGGGTCTGCTCCCCCGGTTCACCCGCGTCTACCTACAGCGCGAGCCTGAGTCGTTCAAGGGCGCCCAGCGGGAGGCGTTCGAGCGCATCGTCGCCAGGCGGCGCTGTCCCGACTGCGCGGGCTCGCGGCTGGCGGAACCAGCACGCGCCAGCCTCATCGACGGGCGCTCCATCGCCGACTGCAACGCGATGCAGGTCGACGACCTTCTCGCGACGATCGACTCCTTCGACCGCCCCGAGGTCGCGCCGCTGGCCGGCGTGCTCCGCGAGCACCTGCGGCGCATGGTCACGCTCGGACTGGGCTACCTGAGTCTCGACCGCGCGACCTCGACGCTCTCGGGCGGCGAGTCGCAGCGTGTCAAGATGGTGCGTCACCTCGGCAGCGCCCTCACCGACATGCTCTACGTCTTCGACGAACCCACGGTCGGCCTGCACCCGCGCGACGTGCACACCCTCGGCGAGATGCTGCTCGCCCTCCGCGACCGTGGCAACACGGTGATCGTGGTCGAGCACGCGCCCGCGGTCATGGCCATCGCCGACCACTGCATCGACATGGGACCCGGCGCGGGAACGTCGGGCGGCCACGTCGTCTTCGAGGGCACCTACGCAGCCCTCCGCCGGGCCGACACCCCTACGGGGGCCGGGCTCAGGGCGGACAGGACCGAGCGGGGAGATCCGCGCCCCATCACCGAGTGGATGCTCATCGAGCACGCCTCCACCCACAATCTCCGCGACGTCACCGTGCGCGTCCCACGCCACGTCATGACCGTGGTGACCGGCGTGGCGGGGTCGGGCAAGAGCAGCCTCATCCTGGGGCACCTGCCCGCCGTCGAGCCCGGCGCGGTCGTCATCGACCAGCGGCCGATCCGCGGCTCGCGCAGGTCCAACGCGGCGACCTTCACCGGCGTGCTGGACTCCGTCCGCCGGATCTTCGCGAAGGCGACCGGTCAGCCCGTCGGCCTGTTCACCCCGAACTCGACCGGCGGCTGCCCCGCCTGTGAGGGGACCGGCCTGATCTACACCGACCTGGCGTTCATGGAGGGCGTCACCACCCGTTGCGAGACCTGCGAGGGCAGGCGCTTCACCCCCGAGGCCCGGCGGCACACGATCGACGGCCGCTCGATCGCCGACGTCTTCGAGATGAGCGTCGACGACGCGCGGGCCTTCTTCACCCAGAAGCCCGTCCTCGAACCCCTCGACCGCCTGGACGACGTGGGTCTCGGGTACCTCACCCTCGGGCAGCCGCTCAGCTCCCTGTCCGGTGGCGAGCGGCAGCGGCTCAAGCTCGCCGCCGAGCTGGCCGCGCCGGGCCGTACGATCATCCTGGACGAGCCCACGACCGGGCTGCACATCGCGGACATCGAGCGGCTCGTCGGCCTCCTCGACCGGCTGGTGAACTCCGGGGCCACGGTGGTCGTCATCGAACACGACCTCGACGTCATCCGCGCCGCCGACTGGATCATCGATCTCGGGCCCGAGGCGGGGCACGACGGCGGCCGCGTCGTCTTCGAAGGCACCCCGCGGCAACTGATCGCCACTTCCAGCACGCACACGGCTCGCCACCTCCGCCACCACCTCGAATCCACCGGCCTGTCATGACCACGACCCACCACCCCCACCACCCCCACCCACCGACCCACCGACCCACCGACCCACCGACCTGTGACGACCACGACCCGCCGCCTCCGCCCGCTGGCCTGTGACGACCACGACCCGCCGCCCTCACCCACCGATCCACCTGCGTCACCCCGCGCACCCGACCACGCGCCGCCGCACCCGCACACCTGCCACCCTCGCGCTCCGGGTTCGCCTGACCGTGAGCCGCCGCCTCGCCGACGGGAGGAGGTGACGCCCCGCCCCATGGGACCGCCTCGCGCGGGCGTCATCGGTGGGCCCCGCATCCGCGCAGGTGGGCGCCCCGCGCAGGTGTGATCAGGGTCACGGGCGGCGGGTGTCAGGGATCGGGCCGCTGCCCGGTTCAGATGGTGACTCAGAAGGAGGAACCATGACACACCGCATCGTGGTGCTGGGAGCCGGCTACGCGGGCCTGGCCGCGGCCAAACGAGCCGCCGGGCGGTTGCGCGGCACCGACGCCCGAGTGACCCTGGTCAACGCGGCCGACAGGTTCGTCGAACGGGTGCGCCTGCACCAGCTCGCCGCCGGGCAGGCTCTGGCCGACCTCCCCCTCGCCACCCTGCTGGAGGGAACGGGCGTCGAGCTCGTCATCGCCAGGGTGACCGGCATCGACCTGCCGACCAGGCGCGTACGGCTCGACGCGGCGCCGTACGAGCTGAGCTACGACACGCTCGTCTACGCGCTCGGCAGCGGCGCGGACCTGGACGGCGTCCCGGGCGTCCGCGAGCACGCCTTCAACGTCGCCACCGCCGATGAGGCGTTGCGCCTGCGGGCAGCACTGACGGGAAGCCCGGCGCCCGCCGGAGACGCGCGACCGCAAGCGGGAAGCCCGGCAGTGACGGTCGCCGGAGACGCGCGACCGCAAGCGGGTGGCCCGGCGGTCGCCGGAGACGCGCGACCGCAAGTGGGAAGCCCGGCAGTGACGTTCGCCGGAGACGCGCGACCGCAAACGGGTGGCCCGGCGGTCGCCGGAGACGCGCGACCGCGAGCGGGGAACCCGGCGGTGGCGTCCGGCGGTGTGGGGCTGCCGCGGGAGGCGAGCCCGGCGCTCGCGCACGGCGGTGACAGGCTGCGGGCGGCGGCGGAGGGCGGACCGACGGTCGTCGTGGTGGGCGGCGGGCTGACGGGGATCGAAGCGGCCGCCGAGCTGGCCGAGACCCACAGGAATCTGAAGGTGGAGCTGGTCACGGGAGACAGGGTGGCCGCGAACCTGTCGGGACGGGCCCGTCTGCATCTGTTCAGGTCCTTCCACCGGCTCGGCGTCAAGGTGCGCGAGCAGGTCGTGATCGGCGAGGTCACCGGCGAGGGGCTGGTCCTCGACGACGGCAGGGGCCTTCCCGCCGACGCCGTGGTGTGGGCGGCGGGCTTCGCGGTGCCCGGGCTGGCCGCGCAGGCGGGACTGGCCACCGACGCGCGCGGGCGGATGATCGTCGACGACACGCTGCGGTCGGTGTCGCACCCTGAGGTGTTCGGCGTGGGGGACGCGGCGGCCGCCGCGGCCGCGGGCGGCCTGGCGCGGATGTCGTGCCAGACCGGGATCCCGATGGGCCTGTCCGCGGGGAACGCGATCGCGGACCTGGTCGCGGGCCGGGATCCGGCGACCGCCAGGATTCGTTACGTCTGGACGAACATCAGCCTGGGCCGCCGAGACGGCGTCACCCAGTTCACGCGGGCCGATGACAGCCCGCTCGGCGACGCCGTCCTCACCGGCAGGGCCTCGGCGCTCTTCAAGGAGTTCATCACCAGGGGCACCGTTCTGACGATGCGCCATCCGGGCCCCTACCTCCCCTTCAGGAGGCCCGGCAGGTGATCGCCCGCCGTACCGGCGCCCAGCGGGCGGCGCGCCGGGGGACGAGCGGGCGGCGTGCCGTACGACGAACGACGGGGCCGGGGCGATCACGCGTCGGCCCGCTCAGAGCCGGACCAGCATCTTGCCCACGTTGCCGCCGCGCATGAGGTCGAGGAAGGCGGCGGGGGCGTGCTCGATGCCGTCGACCACTGTCAGCTCGGTGTGCAGGGAGCCGTCGGCCAGCCATCCCGCCGCCTTGCCGATCCACTCGGGGAACAGGTGGAAGTAGGAGTTGACCAGCATGCCGCGCAACGTTGCGTCCTTGTGCGCGAGCGAGAACAGGTTGGCCGGCCCTGGGATGGGCGCGGTGGCGTTGGCGGCGCTGATCGCGCCCACCATGGCGATCCTGCCGCCGTGGCGCAGGGCGTCGATGGCGGCCACCAGGTGGTCGCCGCCGACGTTGTCGACGTACACGTCGACGCCGTCGGGCGAGGCCTCTGCCAGCCGCGCCGCCAGCGAGCCCTCCCTGTAGTCGATGGCGGCGTCGAAGCCGAACTCCTCCACCACTCTCTTGGCCTTCAACGGCCCGCCGGCCGAGCCGATCACCTTGGCGGCGCCCAGCTTGCGGGCGAGCTGGCCCGCGACGCTGCCGACGGCTCCGGCCGCTGCCGAGACGAAGACGACGTCGCCCTGCCGTACGGGTGCCACCTCGGTCAGCGCCGCATACGCGGTCAGGCCTGTGGTGCCGAGCGCGCCCAGGTAGGCTTCGGCGGGCGCCAGAGCGGTGTCGACCACGGTCGCGGCCGCAGCCTCCACCACCGCGTACTCCCTCCAGCCCGCGAAGTGCGCGACCGTCGCGCCCACGGCGATGCCGGCGGAGCGGGAGGCGACCACCTCGCCCACCGCTGAGCCGTCCATGGGGGCGTCGAGCTCGAAGGGCGGGATGTAGGACTCGACGTCGTCCATCCGCCCGCGCATGTACGGGTCCACCGACATCCAGGTGTTGCGGACCAGGATCTGTCCCTCGGCCAGGTCGGGGACCTCGGTGGCCGCCAGGGAGAAGTTCGAGAGCGCCGGCTCGCCGACGGGGCGGGCGGCCAGGCGGATCTCACGGTTTGCGATCACGGTGTCTCTCCTCGTTCGTGGATGGGCACCACAGTGCGGCAGGGCGCGCACGATCGGCTGGCGGTCCGCTGGGGGTCGGCTGGGGGTCAGGACGGGAACACCCCTCCGGGATCATGCCTTCGCTCTCAGGGGTGGTTTCAGGGACGTCCCTGAAGGCGCTCCCCCGGGCGTGTAGGAGTGTAAGCACCGTGAAGACGAAGAAGACGATCGTGATGGCGGGCCTGCTGGGGCTCGGAGTGCTGCTGACGGGCTGTGGCGTCGCGGGCGCCGAGGAGCGCGACACGGCCTCCTACGAGGTCACCGACAAGGTGGCGGGCGTCAAGATCGAGGGGGACTCGGGTGCCATCGTGGTCACCGAGTCCGACCGTCAGGGCATCCACGTGACGGAGACCCTGACATGGCGGAAGAACAAGCCCAAGCCCACTCACGTGGTGCAGGGCGACACGCTGGTGCTGACCTTCACCTGCCCGCCCTCGGTGGGGCTGGCCAGCTGCGACGTCGGCTACGAGGTCGAGGTGCCGCGGGGGCTGAGGATCAGGGCCGGATCCGACTCCGGCGAGGTGACGCTGCGCGCGCTGTCCGGCGAGGTCGAGGCGGAGAGCGACTCGGGCAGGATCGAGGCCAGGGACCTGACGGCCAAGCGGGTGACGGCCGAGAGCGACTCGGGCGACCTGACGCTCGTGTTCGCCGGGCAGCCCGACAGGGTCAAGACGAGGACGGACTCCGGCCAGACCGAGGTGCGCGTGCCGCAGGGGCCGTACAACATCACGACCGAGACGGACTCGGGGAGCAAGAAGATCGGCGCGAAGGCCGACGCCTCGGCCTCTCGCGTGATCGACATGTCCAGCGACTCGGGCGACCTCGAGGTCACCGCTTCCTAGCTCCCCGCCGTCCTCGCCTCCGGCGCTCCGACGCGGGAGGCGCCGGCTAGCGGAACAGGTGGGCGTTGGCGGCGGCCCACTCGGCGAACGGGCGCGGCGGGCGGCCCGTCACCTGCTCGACCGTCGGCAGAACGGCCGACTCGTCCAGGTTGCCCGCGGCGAAGAAGTCGAAGAACGCGTCGACGTACATCTCCGGCATCGCCGCGCTCATCTGAGCGCGCGCCTCCTCGTCGGACAGGCCGACGAAGGTCAGGTCGCGTCCGAGCGCCTGCCCGAGCATGCGCAGCCGGTCGGCCGGGAGCAGCGACTCGGGCCCCGTGATCGGGTACACCTGGCCCTCGTGCCCGTCGGCGACGAGGGCCGTGGCGGCGACGGCGCCGATGTCGAGCGGGTCGACGGCCGCCACGCGTACGTTGGGGAAGGCGTCCCTGACCACGTCTCCCGCCTTGAGCTGGTCGAGCCAGCGCAGGGTGTTGGCGAAGAAGGTGCGCGGCCGCAGGATCGTCCACGCCACGCCCGAGGCGCGGACCAGTTCCTCAGACTCGATGTGGTAGCGGGAGACGGCGTTGTCACGGTTGCCGGTCTCCGCCGCGCTGGCCGACAGCAGCACCACGCGTGGGACGCCCGCCTTGCGGATCTCGTCCAGCGTCTCTTCCATGCGGTCGTAACCGCTGAGCAGGAACACCCCGCGCACGCCGCCGAGCGCCGCCGCCACCGAAGCGGGGTCGTTGAGGTCGCCCATCGCCAGTTCAGCCGGCAGGTCCGCCTCGCGTCTGACCAGCGCGCGGACCGGCGTTCCCGCCTCGGCGAGCGCCCTGACGACCGCGCCGCCCGCGTTTCCCGTGGCTCCAGTGACAAGGATCATGACGTCCTTTCTACTAGAGACGGACGCTTCTCCTAGAACAGGACGGACATGAAGGTGTCGACCTCGCGGAAACCGACCTTCCGGTAGACGGCCCGCGCGGGGTGGTTGAAGTCGTTGACGTACAGCGAGACCACCGGCGCGAAGCAGGACAGCGCCGCCTCCACCACCGCCGCCATCCCCGCCACCGCGTGGCCGTGACCGCGCAGCGCGGGATCGACCCACACGCCCTGGACCTGGCACGCCTGCGGGGTGACCGCGCCGATCTCGGCCTTGAAGACGACCTTGCCGTCCTCGATGCGGGCGTAGGAACGGCCGATGCGGATCAGCTCGGCGACCCGCGTGCGGTAGAGCGCGCCGCCGTCGCCGCCGTTCGGCGAGACGCCCACCTCCTCGGTGAACATCGCGACGCAGGCGGGCAGCAGGATGTCGAACTCGTCCGGACGTACCCGCCGTACCAGCGGGTCGGCGGGCACCGGCGACTTCTGCGAGGTCGCCATCACCGGCTGCGACCAGCGGATCGCCCTTGCCCGCCCCCAGTACGGCTCGAGCCGCTCCCACAGCAGCTCGACAGCGGTCGCGGGCCCGACGATCGACGAGCACCTGCGCCCCTGCTTGCGCGCGCGGTCGGCGAAGGCATGCACGGCCTCGGGACCGGCGTTGACCGGCACCAGGTTGGCTCCCGCGTAGCAGAGCGAGGTGAGCGCGCCACGCGGCCCGAATCCCCACATCTGCCCGCCCAGGCGCGTCGGGTGCAACCCGACGCTCCTGACCCTGGAGGCGACGAAGACGTTGGCGACAGGATCGGTGTCAAGAAGTGCGAGCACTTCGTCCCTGTCGCTGTCGTCGAGCACGCGCGACGCCGATGTACGCAGCATCACACCGGCCAGCCTACGCGACCTGCCCCCTTTTGACAGGAACCACGCCATCTATCGGGCGCCGAGCAGCTCCGGCATTCGGCGAGGGTCGCGCGGGCCCTCCGACGCGGCCATCCGCGGAGCGGCGACCGGCGGCGGCGTGCCCTCGCAGAGGGTGTCGGCCGGCGGCACCGTCCCGTCATTCAGGTAGCGGACCAGGTGCCGGTCGACGCAGGGGTTGCCGACCAGCGACGTCCCGTGGTTGCCTCCGGGCTCGACGACCATGCGGGCGCTGGGGAAGCGCTGCCGCAGGTTCAACGCTCCCTCGTACGGAGTGGCGGCGTCACGCCGCGACTGGAGCATCAGGATCGGCGGCAGCGACGGATCCGCCTTGACGGTGACCGGGGTGCCCCCCGGCTCGGACCAGAACGCGCACGGCGCGTTGTACCAAGCGTTCGGCCAGGTCAGGAAGGGGGCGACGCGGTGCGAACTGGTCATGTCGGCGTGCCACGTGGACCAGTCGCGTGGCCATGCGGCGTCGCGACACTGCACGCCGAGGTAGACCGCGTAGCTGTTCTCCTGCTCGGCGTCGTTCGCGGCGTGCTGGCGCCAGGCGTCGACCAGGCCCTGCACGTCTCCCCGCTGGACGTAACGCGACCAGACCCCGGCCAGTTGGGGCCAGATCGCGTTGGAGTAGCCGCCGACGGTGAACAGGTCGTCCAGCTCGCTCGGCCCGACCAGGCCGCCCGCCGGCCTGGCGCCCAGCCGCTGGCGCATGGAGGCGTAGGCGAAGGCGGTCTGCTTCGGTGTGCGGCCGAGCCCGTAGACGGCGTTGTTCTTGGCCGTCCAGGCGAGGAAGTCGCGATGGCGGCGCTCGAAGGACCTGTTCTGAGCGAGGTTGGCCTGGTACCAGATGCCGGTGGGGTCGACCGAGCTGTCGAAGACCATGCGCTTGACCCTGCCGGGGAACAGCGTGGCGTACACGGCGCCGAGGTAGGTGCCGTAGGAGTAGCCGAGGTAGCTGATGCGCTGCTCGCCCAGCGCGGCCCTGATGCGGTCGAGGTCGCGGGCGGCGTTCTCGGTGGTCAGGTGCGGCAGCATCCAGGCCCACAGGTTGCCGCAGCGGGCGGCGTACTCCTGGGCCCTGCCGATCAGCACCTGCTCGGCGGCCGGTCCGCTCGGCACCTGGTCGGGGCGCGGCGCGGCGTAGAAGCGGGCCGGGTCCACGCAGCGCAGCGCAGGCTCGCTCTTGCCGACCCCCCGCGGATCGAAACCGATGACGTCGTAGCGGGAGGCCAGCTGCGGAGGCAGCGCCGCGGCGACGTACTTGGCCATCTCCTGCCCCGACGCGCCGGGCCCTCCCGGGTTGACCAGCAGCACGCCGAGGTGGTTGGCGTCGCGGGAGACCGTGCCCTTGATCCTGTTGAGCGCCACCGTGATGTGCTGGCCGTACGGATCGTGGTAGTCGAGCGGCACCCTGACCTCGCCGCACTCGACGCCCGGCTGCTCGGGTGTGTCGGCCACCTGTTCGATGAGCCCCAGGCCGCCGAGCACCTGGTCGGCGACCGAGGGCTGCTTCCCGCACGGCCCCCAGACCACCTCGCCGCCGATCACCCTCGTCTGGGCGTCCGCGGCGCCACCGACTCCGGCGGTCAGCAGCGCCAATACCACACCAATCCCGACAACCCGCTTCACCCGGCTGCACTCCCTCTGCTCCATAGGACGAGCCGATGATGCCGTGAGCGACAGCGGGCACACGCAGCGTATCCGAAATTGATTACCAATCTGTAACGCTCTCCTTGCTCTCCGTACGGTCCGGATCCCTGCCGGGCACGGGGCCATTCCCGCCGTCCGCTCTCCTCGTGCCGGCCAGGGCGATCACGGACAGCGTCGCCACGGCGGCGAGGCAGGCGAGCGCGACGCATGCCGCGTGGAGCGCGACGGTGAAGCTCGGGCCGTCCAGCCGTCCTCCGCTGAGCGCCGCCAGCATCGCGCCGACGCCCGCGAGCACGACGGTCTCCGTCACCAGCCGCGCGGTGTTGAACAGGCCGGCCGCCGCGCCGACCCGTTCCTGCGGCACGCCGGCGATCGCCAGACCGTCCAGCACGCCGTTCGACAGCCCGACGCCGATCCCTACCAGGGCGAACGGTGCCAGCATCCCCAGCGGGGCGCTGCCCGGTCCCACGGTGACCATCAGCAGCGCCCCCACGCCGCTGATCGCCACCGAACCCGCTGCGGTCGCCACGGGTCGCACCCTCGCAAGCGCCGCGCCGGCCGGGGGCAGCACCACGGCGGGCACGGTGAGCATGAGCAGCCACAGTCCCGCCTGCCCTGGTCCCATGCCGACGACGGAGATCAGGTACGACGGCAGGTAGACCACCAGCGGCACCAGGATGCCCATGAGCGCGCCCGCGGCCACGGCGAACGCCACGAAACGCCGGTCGGCCAGCAGGTCGAGCTCGACCATCGGGTCGGCGGAGCGCCGTTCCACGACGACGAACACGAAGCCGAACGCCACAGCCGCCACGAGGGCACCGAGGACGAGCGGGCTGCCGAACCCCAGGGCGGGCCCCTCGTCCAGCGCGAAGATCAACAGCAGCAGCGACGTGGTGAAGAGCACCGCTCCTCGCCAGTCGACGGTACGGCCCTCGCCGCCCCTGAGCCTGGGCAGCGCGCCGACCAGCGACAGGACGACGGCGGAGATCACCGCGGGCACGGCGAACACCGCCCGCCAGCCGAGCCAGTCCACCAGCAGGCCGCCTGCGGTGGGGCCGAAGGCGAGCCCGGCGCCGAGCACCGCGCCGAGCAGGCCGAAGGCGCGGCTCCTCGCCTGGCCGTCGAAGGCGGCGGCCAGTATCGACGAGCCGCCCGTCGTCGCCGCGGCGGCGCCGATGCCGCCGAGGGCGCGCACGACGTTGAGGACGAGGATGTCACCGGCAAGGGCGCCGGCCAGGCTGCTCGCGCAGAACAGCGCGACGCCGCAGGCGAAGACGCGCCGCCGGCCGAGGACGTCCGTCAGCGAGCCCGCGAACACCAGGAAGGCGGCGAAGCAGGCGTTGTAGCCGTTGACCACCCATTGGGTCGCGGCCAGGCTCGCGCCCAGCTCGGCCCTGATCCCCGGCAGCGCGACCGACGCGCCGGTGATCGTCAAGGGGATGGTGAGGAAGGACAGAAGAACGATGAGAAGAGTTTTGCGCACCGCGCGCTCCGCAGGTCGATCATGGAGCCGGGCAGCGGTGATGGCCGCACCGGCGAACTGACATGCTGATGCGGCGGCTCAGGAAAGGGAGGGCGCCGCCGCTAGAGGCGGCGGACTCTGTCCGAGATGGGCACGGTCTATCTCTATCGGTACAGGCGGGCGATCGTCAAAACCCTTTCGGCCGACCCGAACCACGCGCCCGGCCGGCCCGCCCGGCGGATGGGAGCACGCCCCCGACTTCAACGGTCGAGGACCGTGGCGCAGGGGATGCCGGGAGCCCGCCGGGCCGTGCCGGCGTCACGGACTGGCGTTCGCGGGTCCCCTGAGAACCCCACGGGCCGACGCGGGCGGTCGCGGTCCTGCCGAGCCGTGCGACCGGACCGCCCGCGGGGCATGCGGGCGGTCGCCGGTCAAGGTCTCGTGGCCTCTCGCTTCTCGCTAGGGAGATCAGCCGACGGTGACCTGGACGCCGGCGTCCTCGTCGTCGAGATCGACGTCCACGCCCATCTTGTCGGCGATGCGCAGCGCCTCCTCGATCAGCGTCTCGACGATCTGGGACTCGGGGACGGTCTTGATGACCTCGCCCTTCACGAAGATCTGCCCCTTGCCGTTGCCGGAGGCGACCCCGAGGTCCGCCTCGCGCGCCTCGCCAGGCCCGTTGACGACGCAGCCCATGACCGCGACGCGCAGCGGCACCTTCATGCCCTCGAGCCCGGCCTGGACCTGCTCGGCGAGGGTGTAGACGTCGACCTGGGCGCGCCCGCACGACGGGCAGGAGACGATCTCCAGGCCTCGCTCGCGCAGCCCGAGCGACTCCAGGATCTGGGCGCCGACCTTGACCTCCTCGACGGGAGGAGCGGACAGCGAGACGCGGATGGTGTCGCCGATGCCCTCGGCCAGCAGAGCGCCGAACGCCACGGCGGACTTGATCGTGCCCTGGAAGGCGGGGCCCGCCTCGGTGACGCCGAGGTGCAGCGGGTAGTCGCACTGCATGGCGAGCTGCCGGTAGGCGTTGATCATCACGACGGGGTCGTTGTGCTTGACCGAGATCTTGATGTCGCGGAAGTCGTGCTCCTCGAACAGCGAGCACTCCCACAGCGCCGACTCCACCAGCGCCTCGGGCGTGGCCTTGCCGTACTTCTGCAGCAGCCGGGGGTCGAGGGAGCCCGCGTTGACGCCGATGCGGATCGGCACGCCGTGGTCCTTGGCGGCCCGCGCGATCTCGCCCACCTTGTCGTCGAACTTCTTGATGTTGCCGGGGTTGACGCGGACGGCCGCGCAGCCCGCCTCGATGGCGGCGAAGACGTACTTCGGCTGGAAGTGGATGTCGGCGATGACGGGGATCTGCGACTTCTTGGCGATGATCGGCAGAGCGTCGGCGTCGTCCTGCGACGGCACGGCGACGCGGACGATCTGGCAGCCGGAGGCTGTCAGCTCGGCGATCTGCTGCAGCGTCGCGTTGATGTCGGCCGTGACCGTGGTGGTCATCGACTGGACCGAGACCGGCGCGTCGCCTCCTACCGGCACGGTGCCGACCATGATCTGGCGGGAGTGGCGCCGCTCGGCCAGCGGCTTGGGACGGACCGAAGGGATGCCCAGTGCTACGGAAGTCACGTCCCCCAGTCTAGGCAGCGATAGGGACCGTCCGGTTACGTGGTTGAGAACATCCCTTTGGCGGCATGACGCGCCCATGCGTCAGCGGCGAGAACCTCTTCGATCGATTCGGCCGGAGTTGTGACGTGCTGTTCGACGACCTTCGCCACAGTGTCGACGATCCCCAGGAAGGGAAGTCTGCCTTGCTGGAAAGCCTCGACGCACACCTCGTTGGCGGCGTTGTAGACGGCGGGGGCGGTGCCGCCTTCGGTGCCGACGTGCCTGGCGAGCGCGACCGAGGGGAAGGCCTCGTCGTCGAGCGGCTCGAAGGTCCAGGTGTGCGCCCTCGTCCAGTCGACGGCGGAGGCGGCCCCCGCGACGCGTCCTGGGTGGCCCAGCGCGAGCGCGATCGGCAGCCGCATGTCGGGCGGGCTGGCCTGGGCGATCGTGGAGCCGTCGACGAACTCCACCATGGAGTGGATGATCGACTGCGGGTGGACGACGACCTCGATCCTGTCGAAGCCGATGTCGAAGAGCAGGTGCGCCTCGATCACCTCCAGGCCCTTGTTGACCAGGGTGGCCGAGTTGATGGTGATGACGGGCCCCATCGACCAGGTGGGGTGCGCCATCGCCATCTCGGGCGTGACGTCGGCGAGCTCCGAGCGCCTGCGCCCGCGGAACGGACCTCCGCTGGCCGTGACGACGAGCCTGCTGACCATCTCGGGGTCGTAGCCGCTGCCCGGCGGCGCCGCGGCCCACAGGCTCTGCTGCAGCGCCGAGTGCTCGGAGTCGACGGGGATGATCTGCCCTGGCTTGGCCAGCCGCTTCACCAGCGGCCCTCCGATGATCAGCGACTCCTTGTTGGCCAGGGCGAGCGTGCGCCCCGCCTCCAGGGCGGCCAGCGTGGACGTCAGGCCCAGCGCGCCGGTGATCCCGTTGAGCACGATGTCGGACTCCATGGCCGCCACCTCGGCGACCCCTTCGGGCCCGCCGAGAACGGCGACCCCCGGCAGTTCCCGCCTGAGAGCGGGTACGGCCGCCGCGTCGGCGACCGCGACGACCTTGGCGCCCGTGGCGACGGCCTGACTGGCGAGCAGGTCGAGCCGCCCTCCTCCCGCGGCGAGCGCGGTGACGCGGAACCGCCCGGGGTTGCGGTCGATGACGTCGAGGGCCTGGGTGCCGATGGATCCTGTCGATCCGAGCACGGTCACGGAGCGGGAGAGGTCTGAGTCCACGGGCCCATTGTTCCGCATGCGCCGCAACTCCTGTTAACCAGGTGAATTCATGTAAATAAATGTCCGAATAACGCTATATCCGTCTACGCAAATCTTGAGAAATCTGGATATTGGTGCCGCTAACTTCCAACCTCAGTTCCGGTCAATGGAGGTACGCATGCACCGCAGACTCGCTCTGCTTTCCATCCTCACCATCGCCGCCGGCACGGCGACACTGCCGGCGGCGGCGGCACAGGCGGGAGCGGAACCGAAGCCGGTTACCGAGGAGGCCGCCGAGACCAAGACCGAGCAGAAGGCGGTCACGCAGTACTGGACTCCGGAGAAGATGGAGGACGCCCAGCCGCTCAACCCGCCCGCCCCCAAGTCCGGCGCCAAGCTCGGCGCGCCGGGCGAGCCGACCACGGGCGTCCCGTGGGAGGCCCCGCCCACGAGCTCGACCCCCACCGACCCCCAGGCCGCCAAGGCGAGCTCCGGCACCGCCTGGACCGGCGGCGGTGCGATCACCAAGACCGCGGGACGGGTGTTCTTCACCTACCAGGGCCGCAACGCCTCCTGCTCGGGCAACGCGGTGACCAGCGCGAACAAGAGCGTGGTGATGACCGCGGGCCACTGCGTGAAGATGGGCGGCGCCTTCCACACCAACTGGGTGTTCGTGCCCGGCTACGACAAGGGCGCGCGGCCGCACGGCACGTGGGTGGCCACCAAGTTGCTGACCACGCCGCAGTGGGACTCCCGCGAGGACATCAACTACGACGTCGCCGCCGTGGTGGTGGCGCCGCTGCAGGGCAGGACCCTGACGGACGCCGTGGGCGGGCAGGGCGTGGCCTTCAACCAGGGCAGGCGCCAGCAGATGCACTCCTTCGGCTACCCGGCCGCCGCGCCGTACGACGGGTCGAAGCTGGTCTACTGCAGCGGCAAGGCCTTCGACGACTTCCTGATGTCGAAGGACCACGGGCTGACCTGCAACATGACCGGCGGTTCGAGCGGCGGGCCATGGTTCGTGAGCTTCGACGAGAAGACGGGGCTCGGCACGCAGAACTCGGTGAACAGTTTCAAGTACAACTTCGCGCCCAACTGGATGTTCGGCCCGTATTTCGGCACCGAGGCGCAGGCCGTCTACAACGCGGCGCAGAATACGAACGCGCTCTGAGCTGATTTACCGAAAGTAGTCACAAGAACACACCTAGTAGTGCAGACTCGGGGCTCATGACCTCGAGCCTCCCCCTGCTTGCGTCCGCACCTCTCGTCGCAGGCATGATGGGCGCGGCACTCATCGGCGCCACGCCCGTTCACCACGCTCCGAAGCAGGACGTCGCCGCTCCTGCGCGGCCGGCGGACGTCGTCGAGCACGTGGCCGCACGCAGCTCTCACGAGCAGCGCCGCGTGCTCGACTACTGGACACCGCGGCGGATGTCGCAGGCCCTGCCCATCACGCTGCTCGACACCGTGACCAAGGGCGGGCCGGCCAAGGACGGCGGCCTGCTCAGCGGTCTCAGCAGCCGGATGGGCCTGGTCACCGCGCCCGAACTGGCGGGCGCCACGGGCAGGGTCGGCACGCCGCGCAGACAGACGGCCAGACCCGCGGCCACGACCAGCGGCTCCCACTGGATGACGGGCGGAGCGGTCACCCGCACGACGGGGCGGGTGTTCCTGACGATGGACGGCGTCGACTTCGTCTGCTCGGCCAGCACGGTCAAGAGCGCCAACAAGGACGTCGTGGTCACCGCGGGTCACTGCGTCAAGGACGGCAAGGGCGCCTGGGCGGCCAACTGGACGTTCGTGCCGGGCTACGAGGCCGGGGGCGGCAGGCCGTACGGCACCTTCACCGCTCGCCGCATGTTCGTTGCCGGCCCGTGGTCGCGTTCCGGCGACGACAGCTACGACGTCGGCATGGTCGCGCTCAACACCTCGGGCGGCAGGCACGTCGCCGACACGGTCGGCGTCCAGGACATCGCCTTCAACCCCGGCCGCGGCGGGCAGACCTACGGCTTCGGCTTCCCCGCCGACCCTCCGTTCGACGGCGAGCGGCTCATCTATTGCGCGGGCAGGGTCGGCGACGACCCCCACGGCCAGACCCGCGACCAGGGCCTGCGCTGCGACATGACCGCCGGTTCGAGCGGCGGCCCCTGGCTGTCCTCCTTCGACGCGGTGACCGGGCGCGGCACGCTGACATCGGTGAGCAGCTTCAAGTACAGCGACGACCGCGGCACCATGTACGGCCCCTACTTCGGCGACTCCGCCAAGGCCCTGTTCGCCACCGCCGAAAGGGCCTGACCGGACGGCAAGGGAGTGACCAGGACGGACGGCCGGCCGCGTACTCGGACACGTGCCGATCCGGCCGGCGCGCTGTCACAACGCTGAAATACGGGCGCAACACGCGACCGGGACCTCCTGCCGGCCTCTACGCCTCCTCCGGCTATCGTCCGATCCCCCGTTTCGGCCCCTACGCGGAGTGCGCGGAGAGCGTCTGCTTCGAGAAGCACCTCTAGCCGGACGCCTGCTCAAACACCGCCTCCTAGCAGGCATTTCGCAAAATATTTGGCTGAATGACCAGTCAGTGGGTATGGTTCGCAGCATGAGAATCCTGCTTGTGGGAGCCGGCGGCGTCGGCTCCGCCGTCGTGTCCATCGCCGCCCGCCGAGATTTCTTCGAACACATCGTGGTGGCCGACTCCAAACAGAACCGGGCGGCCGAGGCCGTCGCCAAGGTGAACGACCCCAGGTTCAGCGCCGTCGAGCTGGACGCCTCCGACCGGGCCCAGGTCACGGCCGCCCTGCGCGAGCACCGCTGCGACGTGCTGTTCAACGCCGTGGATCCTCGCTTCACCATGTCCCTGTTCGACGCCGCGCTCGAGGCGGGCGCCCACTACCTGGACATGGCCATGTCCCTGTCCAGGCCGCACCCGCGCAGGCCGTACGAGCTGACGGGCGTGAAGCTCGGCGACGAGCAGTTCGCCCGCGACCGCGACTGGCGCGCGAACGGCAGGCTCGCGCTGGTCGGGATGGGTGTGGAGCCGGGGCTGGCGGACGTGTTCGCCAGGTACGCCGCCGACCACCTGTTCGAGACGATCGACGAGGTGGGCATCAGGGACGGCTCCAACCTGGTCGTCGAGGGCTACGACTTCGCGCCGACCTTCTCCATCTGGACCACGATCGAGGAGTGTCTGAACCCTCCCGTGGTGTGGGAGGACGGCGGGTGGCGCACGACCGAACCGTTCAGCGAGCCGGAGGTGTTCGACTTCCCCGAGGGCATCGGCCCCGTGGAGTGCGTGAACGTCGAGCACGAGGAAGTGCTGCTGGTCCCGAGGTGGATCGACGCCAAGAGGGTGACGTTCAAGTACGGCCTGGGCGAGGAGTTCATCGGCGTGCTGAAGACCCTCCGCAAGCTGGGCCTCGACGGCACCGACAAGGTCAGGGTGGGCAAGGAGGAGGTGGCGCCGCGTGACGTGGTCGCCGCCAGGCTGCCCGACCCTGCGACGCTCGGCGACAGGATGCGCGGCAAGACCTGCGCGGGCACGTGGGTGAAGGGCACCGGCAAGGACGGCCTGCCGCGCGAGGTGTACCTGTACCACGTGGTCGACAACGCCTGGTCGATGAAGGAGTACGGCGCGCAGGCCGTGGTGTGGCAGACCGCCATCCACCCCGTGGTCGCGCTGGAGCTCCTGGCGCGCGGCGCGTGGAAGGGCGAGGGCGTGCTGGGCCCCGAGGCGTTCGACGCGGTGCCGTTCCTCGAACTGCTCAACGAGTACGGCTCGCCGTGGGGGATGCGGGAGCAGTCGAGGACGCGGGCGGCCTAGAGACCGGGGAAGGCCACCACACCGGCGGGAAAGATCGGGAACAGCGCCTCCGCGCAGTCGACGCACGCCATCACGCGTGAGTCGTCGGAAAGACGGCCGACGTGCACCCTGGGGCGCGGCCAGCGCTTGTGACAGACGACGCACGCGTCGCCCTCACGTTGCGCCGCGCTCATACCGTCGGCGTCGAAGCTCACCAGGCCGGGCCAGTCCATCACACTCCTCGCGCTAGCCGCTGGGGGTCATACCCGAACCGTTATAGCCCGGTGATCGTTTAGCGCGGTGCCAAGCGACGGTGAAAACTCGGCGATGGCGACACGCAAAAACGGGCATCCAGCGCAAGCCGGATGCCCGATTTTCACGTAGTTATGCGGACAGCGCCTTTTCGAGGATGCCGAGACCCTCTTCGAGTAGGTGCTGGGGCATGACGAGCGGCGGCAGGAAGCGCAGCACGTTGCCGTAGGTCCCCGCCGTCAGCACGAGCAGGCCCTCGGCGTGACACCTGCGGACGATCTCGGCCACGGCCTCGGGGTTGGGCTCCTTGGTACCGGGCTTGACCAGCTCGATCGCGATCATCGCGCCACGCCCGCGGACGTCGCCGATGATGTCGAAGCGCTCCTGCATGGCCTTCAGCCTCGGCAGCATGATCTCGCCGATGCGGCGTGCCTTACCGACCAGATCCTCCGACTCGATCGTCTCCAGGACGCCGAGCGCGGCCTCGCACGCGAGCGGGTTGCCGCCGTAGGTGCCGCCGAGGCCGCCCGCGTGCACCTTGTCGAGCAGGTCGGCGCGGCCGGTGACCGCGGCCAGCGGCAGGCCGCCCGCGATGCCCTTGGCGGTGGCGATGATGTCGGGCACGACACCCTCGTCCTCGCAGGCGAACAGCCGGCCCGTGCGCGCGAAGCCGGTCTGCACCTCATCGGCGATGAAGACGATGCCGTTCTCCCGGCAGAACTCGGCGATGCGCGGCAGGAAGCCCTTGGCGGGCTCGATGAAGCCACCCTCACCGGCGATCGGCTCGATCACGACCGCGGCCACGTTGGTGGCGCCGATCTGCTTGGTGATCGCGTCGATGGCCTGGGCGGCGGCCTCCTCCGCGCAGTTCTCGGGGCCGGTCGGCCAGCGGAACGGGTAGGCGAGCGGCACCCGGTAGACCTCGGGCGCGAACGGACCGAAGCCCTGCTTGTAGGGCATGTTCTTGGCGGTGAGCGTCATCGTCAGCAGCGTGCGCCCGTGGTAGCCGTGGTCGAACACGACGACGGCCTGCCTGCCGGTGGCCAGGCGCGCGACCTTGACCGCGTTCTCGACGGCCTCGGCGCCGCTGTTCACGAGGAACGTGCGCTTCTCGTGGTCGCCGGGCGTGAGGCTGTTGAGCTTCTCGCACACCTCGACGTACGACTCGTAGGGCGTGACCATGAAGCAGGTGTGCGTGAAGTCGGCGACCTGCTTGGTGACCCGCTCGACCACGCGAGGAGCGGCGTTGCCCACGCTGGTCACGGCGATGCCGGAGCCGAAGTCGATCAGGGAGTTGCCGTCGATGTCGACGACGACACCGCCACCGGCCTGGGTCACGAAGACCGGCAGCGTCGTGCCGATGCCTGGCGGTACCGCCGCCTGCTTGCGTGCGAGCAGCTCCCGCGACTTCGGTCCTGGGATCTCGGTGACGAGGCGGCGCTCCTGCGGAAGCGCGGGGCCTCCCTGCTTGTTGCTCATGCTGCGACGGTACGGCGGGCGGCGCCATGTCTCGATGTGTCGTGATGGCACAATGGGCCTAGCTCGCTTTGCCGGAATGGACAAACACTCGATGGCGCCTTCTCTGCAGACAGTGGTGCGCCGCATGCGGCTGCTTCCGCTGGCCGGTTCGCTCGACCGCCCTGTGCGGTGGGTCGCGGTCAGCGAGTTGGAAGATCCGACGCCGTTCCTGGAGGGCGGCGAACTGGTCCTCACCACGGGGATGCGCCTGACGGCCGACTTCGGCCCCTACGTCGGCAGGCTGGTCGAACGTGGGGTGGCGGGGCTCGGCTTCGCCGTGGGGCTGACCCACGAGAAGGTGCCCGAGGAGCTGGTCGAGGCGGCGGCCGCGGCGGGGCTCCCGCTGTTGGAGGTGCCGCGCGAGACGCCGTTCATCGCGATCGGCAAGACGGTCAGCGAGCTGCTGGCGGCCGAGCGGTACGAGGAGCTCAGCCGGGCGTTCGCCGCGCAGGGCAGGCTGACGCGGGCGGCGCTGCGCCCCGAGGGCACACACGCGCTGATCGACAGGCTGGCCAGGGAGGTCGAGGGCTGGGCCGCGCTGCTCGGCGAGTCGGGCGAGGTCGAGCACGCGACGCCCGCCGCCCGCCTCGACACCGTCGTTCCCGTCCTCGACCGGCTGCGCCGCGCGTCAAGGGACGGCCATCCCGCCGAGCGGCCGCTGTCCAGCGTGGCGCTGTCGTCTCCTGGCGAGCACGTGATCGTGCAGCCGATCGGGGGCGTGTCCAGACGCATCCGCGGCTTCTTCGCGGTCGGCGCCCCGCACCCCTTCTCCCCCGTGGCGCACACCGTCATCAACGCCGCAGGCTCCCTGCTCACCCTCGCGCTGGAGCAGGGCAGGACGCTGGTGGCGGCCGAGCGCGGCGTCCGCTCGGCCGTTCTGGCCCTGCTGCTGGCGGGCGAGATCGAGCAGGCGCGCGCGGCGCTGGCCCCGCTGGGCGGGCGGCTGCCCGACGAGCCCTTCACCGTCCTGGCGGCCGACGTCGAGACGCTGGAGCCGCTGGAGCCGCACACGTTCACCAGCGGAGGGATCGCGCTGGTCGGGGAGGTCCCCGCGCCGCTCGACGGCCCCGTCGGGGCGAGCTCGCCGGTGCTGTACGGCGAGCTGGGAAGCGGCATCGACCAGGCGGCCCGCGCGCTGGAGTCGGCGCGCAAGGCGGGCGCGGGGACGGTCAGCTTCGCCGACCTGGCGGGGCAGGGCCTGCTGGCGCTGCTCGACCCCGCGGCGGCGAGCGCGTTCGCCTCCGCGATGCTCGCCCCGCTCCACGAGTACGGCTCGCGGGCCGACCTCATCGAGTCGTTGCGCGCGTATCTGACGGCCAACGGCCACTGGGACGCGGCGGCGCAGCGGCTCGGCGTGCACAGGCACACGCTGCGCTACCGGATGAAGCGCGTGTCGGAGCTGCTCGGCCGTGACCTCGACGACCCGGGGGTGCGCGCCGAACTGTGGATCGCGCTCAACTCTTCGGGGCCAGGTAGCCGCAGATCGTCGCGGTCGTGACGGCCTCGTAGGTGCGGCCGTCGCGCAGGTGACCCGCGCGTTCGAGGCTGATCGCGCCCTGCGCGGCGGCCCACAGCGCGTCGGCGATCTTGCGGGGTTGGGTGGGGACGAGGTATCCGGCCGAGATGCAGTCGGAGATCACCCTGTCGAGGATGTTGAGGGCGGCGCGGGCCAGGGTTCTCGCGCGCTCGCTCGGCTCGAACCCGGGGATCGCCTTCTCGAACATCAGCGTGTAGAAGCCCGGCTCGGCCATGCACGCCTCGCGGTAGGCGGGGCCGAGCGCGGTGAGGTACTCGAAGGGATCCTTCCGCGCGGGCACGCCTTCGAGGAAGCGGCGGAACCGCTCGAAGCCCTCCAGGTAGAGCGCCTCGGCCAGGCCCTCCCTGCTGCCGAACATCGTGTAGATGACCGTCGTCGAGCAGCCCGCCTCGGTGGCGATCCTGCGCATCGACAGACCGTCCGCGCCCTCGGTGGTCAGCAGGGTCGCGGCGACCTCAAGGAGACGGCCGCGGAGCTGATCGTGAGATGTCCTCTCGCCCAGCAGGTAGGCACCCTGAAGCCCCAGCGGCGCAGTGGAGGTCATGGGGCTTGGCCTTTCACGCTCGGAGGAACCGCACCAAGAGGACTTAGCCAGTACGGAGATCGCTCAAACCACTCGACAACCTAAACATCCCGAAATAGCACTACTTCCGTTACACAGTCAGGAAAGAGCCTTTGTTCGTAACGGCCTGACGCCCCCGCGCTGTTGTGCAACGTGGAGAACTTACCCGCCCCGGGTTCTGGCATAGCGTCGGGGTATGGACGTGCGCACCTTCTGGCTCGCTGGAAGCCCCGCCAAGGGGGACACCGAGCTCACCGTTACCAACTCCCACGACGGTCGCGTGGTCGGCACCTACTCGGTGCCCACCGACGCGCAGGTCGAGGAGGCGATCGCCGCGGCGGACGCCGTACAGAAGGAGGCCGCCGCGCTGCCCGTGCACGTGCGTGCCGAGGCGCTGGCCCACGTGGCCAAGCGGCTGGCCGAGCGGGCCGAGGAGATCGCTCAGCTGATCACCGGCGAGAACGGCAAGCCGATCTTCTGGGCGCGCGGCGAGGTCAACCGCGCGATCTCGACCTTCCGCTTCGCCGCCGAGGAGGCCAGGCGCTGGTCGGGCGGGGTGCAGCGGCTCGACACCGAGCCCGCGGCCAAGGGCCGCCTCGGCTACGTCACCCGGCAGCCGCGCGGACCCGTGCTGGCGATCACGCCCTTCAACTTCCCGCTGAACCTCGTGGCGCACAAGGTCGCTCCCGCGATCGCGGTGGGCGCCCCTGTGATCGTCAAGCCCGCCCCCGCCACGCCGCTGTCGTCGCTGGTGCTCGGCGAGATCCTGGCCGAGACGGACCTGCCGGCGGGCATGTTCTCCGTGCTGCCCATCGAGAACGAGCGGGCCGCCGCCCTGGTGCAGGACCCACGCCTGCCCGTGGTGTCCTTCACCGGCTCCGGCCCGGTCGGCTACGCGATCATGGACCAGGTGCCTCGCAAGCACGTGACGCTGGAGCTGGGCGGCAACGCCGCCGCCGTCGTGCTCGCCGACGCCGACCTCGACTGGGCCGCCTCCCGCGTGGCGCTGTTCTCCAACTACCAGGCGGGCCAGAGCTGCATCGCCGTCCAGCGGGTCATCGTCGAGGAGTCGGTGCGCGAGGCCTTCGAGGAGAAGCTGCTCACCGCGGTCTCCGGCCTGGTCACCGGCGACCCCCTTGACGAGAAGACCCAGGTGGGGCCGCTGGTCTCGCTGGCCGCGGCCGAGCGCGTCGCGGCGTGGGTGGACGAGGCCGTGACCTCGGGTGCCCGCGTGCTGGCCGGCGGCACCCGCGACGGCGCCACCATCGCGCCCACGGTCCTCACCGACGTCGCCGAGGACTCGAAGGTCTCCTGCGAGGAGGTCTTCGGGCCCGTCATGATCCTCAAGTCGGTCGCGTCGGTCGACGAGGCGTTCGCCGAGGTCAACTCCTCCAAGTTCGGCCTGCAGGCCGGGGTGTTCACCCGCTCGCTCGACGTGGCCTTCCGGGCCAACCGGGAGCTGGAGGTGGGCGGCGTGATCATCGGTGACGTGCCTTCCTACCGCGCCGACCAGATGCCCTACGGCGGCGTCAAGGAGTCCGGCGTCGGCCGCGAGGGCGTCCACTCGGCGATGGAGGACCTCACCTACGAGAAGGTCATGGTCCTCACAGGCCTGTCGCTCTGATCGGGCCCCGGGCGGGGAGGGCCGACGCCTGTTCCCCGCCCGGGCTCCGGCGCTAGGGCCGCAGAGCCGCCAGCTGCTGCTCGAACGGGACGACCTCGTCGACCTCGCGAGCGACCGGCTGCTCCTTGCCCATCAGCGCGGCCAGCTCGGAGGCCGCGCGCTCGATGCGGTCGGGCAGTCCCTCGGCGCCCCAGTCCTCCGAGGCCGCGTAGACCGCCGTCGGGACGACGATCGCCCGCAGGTAGGCGAACATCGGGCGCAGCGCGTGCTCCAGTGCCAGGGAGTGCCTGGCCGTGCCGCCGGTGGCGGCGATCAGCACCGGCTTGCCCGCGAGGGCGTCGTTCTCGATCACGTCGAAGAACGACTTGAACAGGCCGCTGTACGACGCGGTGAAGATCGGCGTGACGGCGATCAGACCGTCGGCCGAGGTCACCGCGTCGATGGCGCGGCGCAGCTTGGCGCCGGGGAATCCGGTCACCAGGTTGTTGGCGATGTCGACGGCCAGGTCGCGCAGCTCGATGACCTCGATCTCCACCTCCGGCAGCCTGGCGCCGCTCGCCGACGCCAGGCGGTCGGCCAGCAGGCGGGTCGAGGACGGCTGGCTGAGACCGGCCGAGACGACGGCGAGCTTCATGGGTCACACTCCTACGGCAGTGGCCTTGGCCAGCAGCGACTGGTGGGTGGGGGCGTCGGGCACGTTGGCCGGACGGCCGACGGCGAACTCCTTGCGGAGCACGGGCACGACCTCCTCGCCGAGGATGTCGAGCTGTTCGAGCACGGTCTTCAGCGGCAGGCCCGCGTGGTCCATCAGGAACAGCTGGCGCTGGTAGTCGCCGAAGTACTCCCTGAACTTGAGAGTCCGCTCGATGACCTGGTCGGGGCTGCCGACCGTGAGCGGGGTCTCCGCCATGAACTCCTCCAGTGAGGGGCCGTGGCCGTACACGGGGGCGTTGTCGAAGTACGGACGGAACTCGCGGATCGCGTCCTGGGAGTTCTTCCGCATGAACACCTGGCCGCCGAGACCGACGATGGCCTGCTCGGGGAGGCCGTGGCCGTAGTGCGCGTAACGCCTCCTGTACAGGTCGATCAGCCGCTGGTAGTGCTCCTTCGGCCAGAAGATGTTGTTGGCGAAGAACCCGTCGCCGTAGTAGGCGGCCTGCTCGGCGATCTCGGGGCTGCGGATCGAGCCGTGCCAGACGAACGGCGGCACGCCGTCGAGGGGCGCGGGCGTCGAGGTGTAGCCCTGCAGCGGGGTGCGGAAGCGGCCTTCCCAGTCGACGACCGGCTCGCGCCACAGCCGGTGCAGCAGCGCGTAGTTCTCGATGGCCAGCGGGATGCCGTCGCGGATGTCCTTGCCGAACCAGGGGTAGACAGGGCCGGTGTTGCCGCGGCCCATCATGAGGTCGACCCGCCCGTCGGCGAGGTGCTGCAGCATCGCGAAGTCCTCCGCGATCTTCACCGGGTCGTTGGTGGTGATCAGCGTCGTGGACGTCGACAGGACGAGCCGCTCGGTCTTGGCCGCGATGTAGCCGAGCATGGTCGTCGGCGACGAGGCGACGAACGGCGGGTTGTGGTGCTCGCCGGTCGCGAAGACGTCGAGGCCGACCTCTTCGGCCTTGAGCGCGATGGCGACCATCGCCTTGATCCGCTCGGCCTCGGTCGGCGTCGTGCCGGTGGTCGGGTCGGGGGTGACGTCGCTGACCGTGAAGATACCGAACTGCATGGCGATCTCCGCTCCCTACGTTGAAGTTTCAATCGTCAAGAACAGTGACGACCCACAGGATATTCCACGCCATCAAGCACGGTAAAGGGAGGGCAAAAGAGAGGGCGCCCCGGGGTCGGGGGAAACGCCCGGGACGCCCCTGGCGAGCGTTGCCCAGCGGGGGGACGGGCACGCCCGCGGCATGGTCAAGCGGTGGTCGACGCGCCCCCGATCAACTCACCAGTTCACGCCACCGCTCTATCCAGGTGGCATAGTCAGTGCATTCCCCCTTCGGGGGTTTGCAATCCCCCGGTGGGCGTACCGCAAAGGTGACCTTTTCGAGCTTCTGCTCGTCGTCGACGCCGTACGCGTCGCAGATCCGCCTCAGCTCCTTCTTGCAGGCCTTGGGATTGGCGGGCGCGAGCCCCACCCACGCGGCCGCGTCGTGCTGGGTCTTGGACGTAACCGTCCAGCTCAGCCAGCGGTAGGCGCAGTCGAGGCTGGCGGTGTTCGTGCTGAGCATCCACGAGTCGACCCAGCCGGTGGTGGGCACGTCGAGCGCCTTGACATCCTTGCCCGCCTTCCGCAGCAGAAGCCTGAAGTACGGCGTGGCCTGCGCGATGTCGACCTTGCCCGTCGCGAACGCCCGCACCAGTGAGATCGGCTCCTTCCAGTAGAGCCTGTGCTTGTTGCGGCTCAGCAGCTTCACGGCCTCGTCGAGCTGCGCGGTGGTCAACTCGAAGGGGTCGGCCACCTTCCCGGCGAGCGCGGCGTCGGCGACGCCCAGCGGGCTGTCGGGCAACGCCGACCGCTGGCTGTCGTACAGGTCGAGCGCGTCGCGCGGCTTGACCTTGGCGGCGTCGTAGATGATCTCGTTGACGCCCCACAGGTACGGCACGCCGTACACCTTGCCGCCGGTCTTCGTCTGCTCGCGCAGGTGCTCGGTCAGCTCGTCGTACCCGGTGACCTTGGCGGTGTCGATGGGCTGCACCTGGTTCGCGGCGATCAGGCCCGCGGCCACCTCGGGGCCGGCCGAGATCACGTCGTAGGCCCGCTCCCCCACCTTGGCCTGCATCTCCTGCGCCGTCTGCACGACGTCGAGCCTGGCGATGCGGCAGCCGGTCGTGCCCTCGAAGTCGGTCACCCAGTTGGTGCCCGCCCCGCCCGACTCGGCGTAGCCCTTGTAGGTGAGGATCTGCAGGGTGCCGTCGCTCTGCACCGGGCTCGCGCTGGGGGTCGGCGGAGAGGTGGGCGTGGACCGCTGCGACGGTGTCGCGGACGTGGAGGCCGGGCCGGCTGTGGGGGTGACCCGTACCGAGGTGGTGGTCCTGGCCGCGCCGGCACTCGCCGCGCACCCGGTCATCGCCATGCACGCCACGCCGGCGATCGCCATGACAGGTATGCGATGTCTCACGAAGTTCCCCCTTGTCCAGCCTGGAGCTTACCGGTGGCCGAGGACGGGGGCGCGCCTGCCGCGTCAAGGGGCGCGGGCACGCGAACGCCCCACGGGCACAAGGCTCGCGGGGCGTCGGGCGCGCTACTTGTTGGTCGGGAACCCGAGGTTCACGCCGCCGTGCGACGGGTCGAGCCAGCGGGAGGTGACGACCTTGCCGCGGGTGTAGAAGTGCACACCCTCGGCGCCGTGGACGTGGGTGTCGCCGAACAGCGACGCCTTCCATCCGCCGAAGCTGTAGAAGGCCATCGGCACGGGGATCGGCACGTTGATGCCGACCATGCCGACCTCCACCTCGTTCTGGAAGCGCCTGGCGGCGCCGCCGTCGTTGGTGAAGATCGCGGTGCCGTTGCCGTACTCGCCGCCGTTGATCAGCTCAAGGCCCTCCTCGTACGAGGAGACCCGTACCACCGACAGGACGGGGCCGAAGATCTCCTCGGTGTGCACGCGCGAGCCCGCGGGCACGTGGTCGAGGACCGTGGGGCCGAGCCAGAAGCCGGGGGTGTCGGTCGCCTTGCCGCCGCCGAGCACCTGGGCCTCGCGGCCGTCCACCACGAGCTTGGCGCCCTCGGACAGGCCGAGGTCCAGGTAGGAGGCCACCTTGTCGCGGTGCACCTCGGTGACCAGCGGGCCCATCTCGGAACGCTCGTCGTCGCCGGGGCCGATGGTCAGCCTGGAGACCCGCTCGGCGATCTTGTCCACGAGCTCGTCGCCGATCGGGTCGACGGCCAGGACCACCGAGATCGCCATGCAGCGCTCGCCCGCCGAGCCGAAGCCCGCCGAGACGGCCGAGTCGGCGACCAGGTCGAGGTCGGCGTCGGGCAGGACCAGCATGTGGTTCTTCGCGCCGCCGAGCGCCTGCACGCGCTTGCCGTGCGAGGTGCCGGTCTCGTAGACGTAGCGCGCGATCGGGGTGGAGCCGACGAAGGAGACGGCCTTGACGTCCTCGTGCTCCAGGAGGCGGTCGACCGCCACCTTGTCGCCCTGGACGACGTTGAAGACGCCGTCGGGCAGCCCGGCCTCCTGCCACAGCCGCGCCATGAGCAGCGAGGCCGACGGGTCCTTCTCCGACGGCTTGAGGATGAAGGCGTTGCCGCAGGCGATGGCGATGGGGTACATCCACATCGGCACCATGGCGGGGAAGTTGAACGGCGTGATGCCGGCCACCACGCCGATCGGCTGGCGGATCGAGTAGGAGTCGACCCTGGTCGAGACGCCCTCCGAGAAGCCACCCTTGAGCAGGTGCGGGATCCCGCAGGCGAACTCCACGACCTCCAGGCCCCTGGCGACCTCGCCGAGCGCGTCGGAGTGGACCTTGCCGTGCTCGGCGGAGATCAGCGCGGCGAGCTCGTCGGAGTGGGCGTCCATCAGCTCACGGAAGCGGAACAGCACCCGCGCCCGCTTGACCAGCGAGGCGTCACGCCATGCGGGGAAGGCCGCGACCGCGGCGGCGACGGCGGCGTCCACGTCGGCGACCGACGCCATCGCGACCTTGCCGCTGACCTCACCCGTGGCGGGATTGAAGATCTCGGCGGTACGGCTGTCGCCGTCCACGCGAGAGCCGTTGATCCAGTGGTTAACGAACTTCATCGTTGATGGTCTCCAAAGCGTTGACGATGATGCCGAGGCCCTCTGCCGCCTCGTCCATCGTCAGGGTGAGCGGCGGCGCCATGCGGATCGCCGTGCCGTACAGGCCGCCCTTGCCCGCGAGCAGGCCGAGCTTCTTGGACTCCTCCATGAACCGGCCCGCCAGCTCGGAACTGGCCAGCTCCACGGCGAACATCAGGCCCTTGCCGCGGACGGAGGTGACGATCGGCAGCCGCTTCGCGGCCTCGCGCAGCCCGTCGATGATGAGCGCGCCCGTCCTGGCGGCGTTGGCCTGCAGGTCGTGGTCGAGGACGTAGTCGAGGGTGGCGTTGGCGGCGGCCATCGAGATCGGGTTGCCGCCGAAGGTGGCCAGGCCGACCGCGTGCAGATTGTCGAGCAGGTCGCCGCGGGCCACGATGCCGCCGACCGCGAACCCGTTGCCCAGGCCCTTGGCGAACGTCATCATGTCGGGGGTCACGCCGTGGTTCTGGATCCCGAAGAACGCCGAGCCGGTGCGACCCCAGCCGGTCTGCACCTCGTCGGAGATGAACAGGATCCCCTCCTCGTCGAGCACCTCCTTGTAGGCGGCGAACAGGCCGTCGGGGGCCATGGTGAAGCCGCCCACGCCCTGGATCGGCTCGGCGATGAGCGCGGCCACGTCATTGGAGACGCCGGTCGCCAGCACGTGCCGCAGGTCCTCGACGCAGACCTTGATGTAGTCGGCGTCGGACAGGCCCGCGAACTGGGGCAGGTGCCGGTCGGCGCCGTGCAGGAACGTCGCGTTGACCGGCGAGTAGGAGTTGTTCTTCCACGCGCGGTTGGAGGTGACGCCGATCGCGCCGAAGGAGCGGCCGTGGTAGCTCTGCCGCATGGCGAGCACCTGGTCGGACTTGCGCGCGTAGGTGGCCAGCAGCAGGGCCGTCTCGTTCGCCTCGGTGCCCGAGTTGGTGAAGAACACCTTCGCGTCGGGGATGCCGGAGAGCCTGGCGATCTTCTCGGCCAGCTCGATCTGGCCGCGCAGCAGGTAGACGGTGCTGGTGTGCACGACGCCGGTGGCCAACTGGCGCTCGACGGCCTCACGGACCTCGGGCACGTCGTACCCGATCATGTTGGTGAGGATCCCTGCGAAGAAGTCGAGGTAGCTCTTGCCCGAGGCGTCGACGACACGGTTGCCCTTGCCGCTGACGATCTCGATGGGCTCGTTGTAGTAGAGGGCCACCCAGTTGGGGATTACCGCCTTGTGGCGCGCGAGAAGGTCCGACATGCTCCGAGTATCGCGGTTATTCACCGCACATCCCACCTCCAACCTGTCGGCATGACGCGACATCCGCTTACACTCTGCGCAGGAAGAATGTGTCAGGACATAAGGACGTTGAAGGCGACAAGGCCGGGCGCGCGGCCGAAACCCCTTGCGCCGCCGGGGCCGCCGGTGATCGCCCAGGTCAGCCAGGAGCCCCTGGCCCCCTAGGGGATGTCCCGTGCGCCTGGCGATGTACGCCCTTATCGCCCCCTACATCGCGAGAGGCATGGCGAAAGCCCTCCCGCGGCGGACGCCCCCGCAGGGCCGCATCGAGCACCATCGGGTCATCGACGACAGAGGAGACCCGAGATGACCATCACGATCGACCGCCCCGAGGCCCCCGCGGGACCCCCCAAGCTCGACCGCGAGGCGCTCCGCAGGGCGCAGCAGGAGACCCTGGCCACCCCCCGCATGGACTACAGCCTGCTGGCCAAGATGATGTTCAAGCCCGTCGACCTCATGTACGGCAAGCAGGGGTCGTTCACCAAGTTCGCGATGCTGGAGATCATCGCCCGCGTGCCGTACCAGGCGTGGGAGCGGGTGGGCTACTGGGCCGTGCACCGCTACGCGGGCAGGTCCGACCTGGCCAAGAGGGTCTTCGAGCGGATCGTCGAGGCCCGCTCCGACCAGGACAACGAGCAGTGGCACCTGCTGATCATGCAGGATCTGATCGAGCGCCACGGGATGAGACAGAACTGGCTGCTGCACAAGGTGGCGCCGTGGTTCATCTCGTTCTTCTACTACCACGTCTCGTGGGCGTTGTTCCTGTTCAGGCCCGAGGCCAGCTACCGGCTCAACGCGGAGTTCGAGGACCACGCCGAGCACGAGTACATGAGGTTCGTGGCGGAGAACCCCGACCTTGAGTTCATGCCCGACCCCGGGACGTACGCGGACGAGTACGGCCGCTACCGGTCGGTGGCGGACCTGCTGCGGCAGATCGGGCACGACGAGCGGGTGCACAAGCTGGACAGCCTGGAGAACGTCAAGGACCCGCGCTACGCGCCCGCCCGATGACGTTTCACGGGTCCCCGCCCGAGGGTCAGACCTCGGCGGGGACAGGGGAGACGGGGGCGGAGGGGCGCAGGACCAGCAGGGCCAGGCAGGCCGCCGCGAGGCAGGACGCCGCACCGATCCACGCCCCCGTGGCCATCGCCGTGCTGAAGGCATCCCTTCCCGCCGCCGCCACGTCGGGGGCGAGCCGCACCGCCTGGGCGATCGACTCCCTGGCCGCCTCGGGCGCCGACTCGGGCATCGACGAGGTGTACACCCCCGCCAGCACGCTGCCCAGAGCGGCGATGCTGAGGGCCATGCCGACCTGCTGGATGGTGTCGTTCAGCGCGGACCCGACGCCCGCGTGCTCGACCGGCACCGCCCCCATGAGCGTCGCGTAGGCCGCGGGCCCCGCGATCCCGCCGCCCGCGCCCATGATCACGAAGGCGGCGAACAGCGACCAGTAGCCGCCGCTCATGGCCATCACCACGAACGACAGCCCCATGACCAGGATGCCCACGACGATGAGCGTCCTGTTGCTGACCTTCTGACCGAGTCCCGCGCCGACGCCGTTGAAGACCGCCGCCGAGATCGCGTACGGCAGCAGCGCCACTCCGAGCTGCGCCGCGCCGTACTCGAGCACGAACTGCAGGTACTGCGTGAGCATCAGCATCACCGCGCCGGACCCGAACGACATCAGCAGGATCGAGAACGACGACCCGCTGAAGTTGCGGTTCCCGAACAGGCCGAGCGGCAGCATCGGAGCGGCCGTCCTGCGCTCCCACAGCACGAAGCCGGCGAGGGACACCACGGCCACGGCGATCATCACGGGGTTCCAGGTCCGCTCGATGACCACGTAGACGAGCGAGAACAGCCCGACGATCGACAGCACCACGCCGAGCGGGTCGAGCCTGCGGGAGGGCCCGCGCGTCTCGGGCATCAGGACGACGGCGGCGACGATGCCGATCGCCGCGATGGGCGCGTTCAGCAGGAAGACCGAGCCCCACCAGTAGTTCTCGATGATGAGGCCGCCCACGATCGGCCCCGCGATCACGCCGAGCATGGCGACGGCGCTCCACGCGGCCATGGCCTTGCGCCGTTCGTCGTCGTCGAAGGTCGTGATGAGGATGGACAGGGTCGAGGGCATGAGGATCGCGCCACCCACGCCCATGAGCCCTCTGGCCGCGATGAGCTGCCACGGTTCGGCGGCGAGGACGGCGATCAGCGAGGCGCCGCCGAAGATCGCCAGGCCGATGATGAGGAAGCGGCGCCTGCCGTACCGGTCGGAGAGGCTTCCGGCCGTGAGCAG
Organism: Nonomuraea sp. bgisy101; assembly: GCF_057708945.1. Taxonomy (NCBI): domain Bacteria; kingdom Bacillati; phylum Actinomycetota; class Actinomycetes; order Streptosporangiales; family Streptosporangiaceae; genus Nonomuraea; species Nonomuraea sp. bgisy101. Next base: position 21,119 of record NZ_JBYITD010000030.1, on the reverse strand, counting down.
CAGGCCCGCGAAGACGAGCACGTAGGAGTCGAGGATCCACTGGATCTCCGAGGGGCTGGCTCCCAGCTCCTGCATCAGGGTGGGGATCGCCACGTTGAGGACGGTGCTGTCCACGACCAGCGGCAGGAGCGCGAGGCACAGGACGACGAGAGACCACCAGCGTCGCGGGTCTCGTACAGCGTTCGAGTTCACTCGCACACTGTACGACGGGACTCGCACAGTGTGCGAGTCGTTTTATCCTGAAGGCGTGACCAGCAAGCAGTTCACCTCCGTGTGGGTCCGCGAGCCCAGGCAGAGCAAGGCGCAGGGGCACGGGCTCACCCGCGACCAGATCGTGCGCGCCGCGCTCGAACTGCTGGACGCGGAGGGCCTCGAAGCGCTGAGCATGCGCAAGCTCGGCGCCAGGCTCGGCGCGGGCGCCACCAGCCTCTACTGGCACGTCGCCAACAAGGACGAGCTGCTCGAACTCGCCTACGACGAGATCTGGGGCGAGATGCCGGTGCCCGACCCCGACGCGGTGGGCTGGAAGGACACCGCCTCCGCCTACGCGCACGGCATGCGGCGGACGATCCTGAGCCATCCGTGGGCCGCCGGCCTGATCGGCAGGATGCCCGCCATCGGCCCCAACTCGCTGCGCGCGGGCGATCTCCTGCGCAGAGCGCTCATCCTGGCCGGGTTCAGGGGGATGGAGCAGGACTACGCCGGATCGGCGATCACCGCGTTCGTCATCGGCACGACCATTCCCGAGGTCGCGTGGCGCAGCCTGTCGCAGGAGGGCGCCTACGACGCCGCGAGCATGCGGGAGGTCGTGAGGAAGGCCGCGTCCGACTACCCCGACTTCGTGGCCCGCACCGACGACTACGAGGGCAGGGACGAGCGGGTCGTGCGCGAGATGAACTTCGACTTCGGCCTGCTGTGCGTGCTCGACGGCCTGGAGAAGCGGCTCGGCTCCTAGCGTGCAACCCGCGAGAGGGTCGGAGGCATCTTCCGGGGTGTGAAACCGATTCCCTGGGAGACCGATGAGCCTCGATGAGGAGTACACCACCTACGTGACCGGGCGGTCGTCCTGGTTACGGCGGATCGCCTACCTGCTGTGCCAGGACTGGCACCGGGCCGACGACCTGGTCCAGACGGCGATCACGCGGCTGTACGTCAAGTGGCGCAAGGCGCGCGTCGCCGACGATCTCGATGCCTACGTCCGGGTGATCCTGATCCGCGTCTTTCTCGCCGAGCAGCGGACGGCGTGGTTCTCCCGCGTACGGCTGACGGCCGCGCCGCCCGACCCGCCGCCGGGCGGCCACGATCGCGACACCGCCGTGGACCTGAGCAGGGCGCTCGCCGCGGTGCCGCCGCGCCAGCGCGTCACCCTGGTGCTGCGCTTCCACTGCGACCTGAGCGTCGAGCAGACCGCGGTCGCGCTCGGCTGCTCCACGGGGACCGTCAAGAGCCAGACCGCCCGGGGCCTGGCCGCCCTGCGCGCGACGCTCGACGCGCCGTACTCCCCTCTCTCGCACACGGACCTCTCGCACATGGAGGAGCGCTGATGGACACCAGGCACCTGTTCGACACGCTGGCCGCTCAGCGAGCGCCGCTCACGACGGTGGACGTGGGGCGGGCCGTCGCCGATGGACGCGCCATCCGCAGGCGCCGCAGGGCCGCCCTCACGGCGGGCGCGTTGTCGGTGTTGCTGGTCGCCTCGCTGACCTGGTTCGGCATCGCCCAGGCCGGAGGCGGCGGCGAGGTGGCCGTCACCGTGCACGGCGACGCGCTGCCCGCGTCAGGAGTGGGCCCGCTGCGCCACGCCTACTACGACTGGTGCGGGAAGAAGTGGTCTCCCGGCCAGGGCCGCGCCTTCACCGGCAGGGAATGCCTGCAGTGGCGGGTGGTGACACGCGACGGCCGGAACTACCGGATGCCGGAGGCGCTGAGCGTGTACACCGAGCAGACCGAGCAGAACTACATGAACACCGCGGCCCCCCTGGTCATCACCCCCGACGGGCGGCGGGTCGCCTACTACAGCGAGAAGGACGAGCGGTTCGCGGTCCGCGACCTGGCCGACGGCCGGGTCTGGCTGACCCCGCAGAAGGTGGACAGGAAGACGATGGTGAAGCACGGTGGCTTGCTGCGGCTGTCCCCTGACGGCCGTCACCTCGGGCTGAACGGCGTCGGCCTGCCGAACGCGGTCGTGGACGTCGAGACGGGGCACGTGACCGAGATCCCCGAAGGCTGGCAGGTGGTGAGGGTGCCGAGCGGCGGCGACCCGGTGGTCGTGGGAGACGAGAACAACCGGCTCGGACTGCTGTCCGGAGGGCAGGTGCGCGCCTTCAGCGCCCGCGACGCCGGCTTCAACGTCAGCGGGCCGGCGGCCGACGGGCGGACGCTGGCCTACCTGGGCGAGCGCGAGAAGACCGGCCGGGACAACGCGACGGGCGGCTCCCGCCCGGACCGGATCGTCACGATCGACGCCACGACCGGCACGATCACGAAGGAGGTCGCCTTCCGTGACGCGCCCAAGGACTTCTATCCGTGGCGTGTGGGGCACTGGGTCAGTCCCACGGAAGTCGCCGTCTCGGCCGTGCTGCGCGACCAGGCGTGGATGAAGGACAGGACCATCACCCCCACGCTGGGCGAGGCCGTGTACGCGGTCGACGTCGTCACGGGCCGGGTGCGCGAGCTGGGCGTCTATTCCTTCCGCGGCTGGTCGGGCGATGTGGTGACGCCGGGCTTCTGACCTGCTCGCACGAGTTCCCGCTCGCCGTCCCCGATCCTTCGGGTCGTCCCCGCGGCGTCGAGACTCTCCAGCAGCGGGATCGCGACGCGGCGGGAGGTCCCGAGCGCCTGCCTGGCCTGCGCCGTCGTGAACCTGCGGGGCAGCGTGGCGAGCACGGCGACCGCGCGCCCCACGGCGTCAGGAGGCAGGACGACGCCGGGGGCCAGGCGCGTGAGCCGCCCCGCGCTCTCTGCCGCGGCCAGAGCGCGGGCGTCCAGGCCGAGCTCGGTCAGCCTGGCACTGTCGGGAGCGGCGAAGGGCCCGGCCGCCCACGCGGCCTCCAGCGCGCGGACCGCCCGCTCGGTGGCCGGCGGCAGCGCCGGCCCAGGGGGTAGCAGCCGCCCCCGCGCCCTCCGCAACCGCTCGGCTGGAGCGGCGCTGTCGGCGAGCGCGTCCACCAGCGCCCTGTCCGGCAGCCCGAGCGCCTGCCGCGCGGCTTCCAGCGGGAGCCCGGGGTCCAGCGGGTCCTGTACGGCCCGCGCGGCGACGAGCCCGGTCAGCCGCTCCCGCCAGGCCGCCCACGCGTGGGGATCCACCAGCCACTCCCCCACGACGACCGCCCCCTCGGGGGTGGCCGTGGACGGGATGCCCATGGCCGTCAGGTCGGCCCGCGTGGCCAGGCCACGACGGCGCAGCTCGGCCCCGAGGTCGGCGCCGCCGTCCATGCCCGCTAGCGCCGCCGCCCGCAGCGTGGCCGCCTCTCGGCGCCGCAGCCCCGGCGGGCGGACGTCGAGGACGGTCGCGCCCCACAGGTGGCGGCTTCCCGGGTCGCGCAGCAGGGCGCGGTCGCCGATCCGCAGCGGGAGGGCGTGGGCCAGGACGATCCTGGCGCAGTCGTCGCCGAGCCGCCTGACGTTGGCGGGCACGGCGGTCGAGCCGACGTGCCACAGTGCCTGGCGCGGCAGCCGCCGCACCTCCTCACGGGGTGGCGTCAGCCGTACGTCGAGGACGGTCGTGGGCAGCCAGCGGCCGGGCGTGACCAGCACGTCGCCGCGCCGCAGGCCGTCGGCGGCGGCGCCGCGCACGTTGACAGCCACCCGTGCGGGCCCCGCGATCTCGTCGTGGGCCCGCCCGAGGCTGTGCAGCCCGCGCACCTTCAGCGCGGCCCCGCCGGCCTCCAGCGTGTCGCCGGTCGCGACCGTGCCCGCGCCCAGCGTGCCGGTCACGACGGTGCCGCGCCCCGCGACCGTGAACACCCTGTCGATCCACAGCCGCACGTCCGCCTCCGGCTCCGGGCCTGGCAGCCCCGCCGCCAGCTCGGCGAGGGCGGCGCGCAGCTCCGGCAGCCCCGCGCCGGTGCGCGCGCTGACGGCCACCGCCGGCATGCCCTCCAGCGTGGTGCCCTCGGTCCTGGCCCGCGCCTCGGCCAGCGCCGCGCCGGGTTCGGCCAGGTCGGACCTGGTGATCGCGAGCACCCCGTGGCCGATGCCGAGCGCGGTGACGACATCCAGGTGCTCCTGTGACTGCACCCGCCAGCCCTCGTCCGCGGCCACGACGAACAGCACCGCGGGAACCGGGCCCACGCCCGCCAGCATGTTGGTCAGGAAGCGCTCGTGTCCCGGCACGTCGACGAAGGCGAGATCGCCGGTCCAGACGAAGCCGAGGTCGATGGTCAGCCCGCGGCGGCGCTCCTCCTCCCAGCGGTCGGGTTCCATGCCGGTCAGCGCGCGCAACAGCGTCGACTTGCCGTGGTCGACGTGCCCCGCGGTGGCGATCACCCGCATACGGCCACCACCGCGTCGAACAGGACCTGATCGTCGGAAGGGGCCACCGCCCGCAGGTCGAGCAGCAGCCGGCCGCGCTCGACGCGGCCGAGCACGGGCGGCTCGCCCAGCCGCAGCACCGCGGCGAGCGACTCGTCCAGCGCGACCGCGGCGCTGGGCAGCTCGACGCACGGCGCCCCGCCGCCGCCCACACGGGCGACGCTGGCGACGGCCTCTGCCGCCAGCCCCTTGTCGGCCAGCCGTACGGCGAGCGTCCTGGCCCTGGCCAGGAGTTCGACCGGTTCGGCGTGCAGGGCGAGCGTCGTGGGCGGGGGCGGACCCTCGATCGTGGCCTCCAGCGCGGCCAGCGTGAGCTTGTCCACCCGCAGGGCGCGGGCGAGCGGGTGCCTGCGCAGCCGGTCGATCAGGCCGGCGCTGCCCAGCAGCAGGCCGCACTGCGGGCCGCCGAGCAGCTTGTCACCGCTGGCGGTGACCAGGTCAGCGCCGGCGGCGAGCCAGGTGGCGGCGTCGGGCTCGTCGGGCAGCGCCGGGTCGGGGCGCAGAAGGCCCGACCCCGCGTCGGCGACCAGCGGCACACCGAGCCCTGCGAGCTCGCCGACGTCCGGAGTCGCCGCGAAGCCCTCGATGCGATAGTTGGACGGGTGGACCTTCAGCACGAACCCCGTGTCGGGCCCGATCGCCTCGGCGTAGTCGGCGACGCTCGTCCGGTTGGTGGTGCCGACCTCGCGCAGCCGCGCGCCGGTCGAGACGATCAGGTCGGGCAGCCGGAACCCGTCGCCGATCTCGACGAGTTCGCCCCTGCTGACGACGATCTCGCGGCCCTGAGCCAGCGCCGTGGCCGCCAGCACGAGCGCGGCCGCGTTGTTGTTGACCACGTGCACGTCGCCCGCCCCTGGCACCGCGCGGGCGAGTGCCGCCATCGCCGCCCTCCCCCGCCGCCCCCTGCGCCCGGTGGCCAGGTCCAGCTCCACGTCGGTGGTTCCGGCGGCGGCCCGCACCGCCTCGATCGCCGTCGGCGACAGCGGCGCCCTGCCGAGATTGGTGTGCAGGAGCACGCCGGTGGCGTTGACGACCCTGCGCGGACCCGAACCGGTCAGCTCGTCGAGCGCCGACTCCACCACCTGGGCGGGCGTGATGACGCCCTGCCTGACGCGCCGCTGGGCGTCTCCGACGGCGGCTTTCACCCTGCCACGGCCCAGCCGCGCCAGCGCCTCGGCGAGCCGGGGATCGGCGAGCACGGCATCCGTTCGGGGGATGAGTCGGCGCGGATCGGTCATGACGATCAAGATAGATGTCTCTAGAGTCTGATCATGGTGAGATTGACGCAATTCGCCCAGGGCGGTGGCTGTGCGTGCAAGATCCCAGCCGGCGAACTGGAGCAGGTGCTGACCGGGTTCGGGGTGACGCCCACCGATCCGCTCGGCGAGCTGGTGGTGGGCCTGGAGACCGGCGACGACGCCGCCGTCGTCAGGATCGAGGGCGGCACGGCGATCGTGAGCACCGCCGACTTCTTCACACCCGTGGTCGACGACCCCTACGACTGGGGGCGGATCGCGGCGGCCAACGCGCTCTCGGACGTGTACGCGATGGGCGGACGGCCCGTGGTGGCGCTCAACCTGCTGTGCTGGCCCAGGGAGCTCCTGCCGTACGAGCTGGCGAGAGAGGTGCTGCGCGGCGGTGCGGAGGTCGCCGCGCAGGCCGGCTGCCACCTGGCGGGCGGGCACAGCGTCACCGACGTCGAACCCAAGTACGGCATGGCCGTCACCGGGCTGGCCGACCCCGGCCTGCTGATGCGCAACGACGCGGGCAAGGCTGGCTCGCCGCTGTCACTGACCAAGCCGCTGGGGCTGGGCGTGCTCAACAACAGGCACAAGGCCACGGGCGAGGTGTTCGCCGAGGCCGTCGACATCATGACGACGCTCAACGCCGAGGCCTCGAAGGCCGCGCTCGACGCGGGCGTGCGCTGCGCCACCGACGTGACCGGGTTCGGACTGCTGGGACACCTGTTCAAGCTGGCCAGGGCATCGGGGGTGAGCGCGGTCGTCGACGCGGCCGCCGTGCCGCTGCTGGCCGGCGCGCGGGAGGCGGTCCGCGACGGGTACGTGCCCGGCGGATCGCGGCGCAACCTGGAGTGGGTGGCCCCGCACCTCGACAGGGGTTCGGCCACGGAGGAGACGCTGCTGCTGCTGGCCGACGCGCAGACCTCCGGCGGGCTGCTCGTCGCCGGCGAGGTCCCGGGCGCGCCGGTGATCGGCGAATTGGTGGAGGCGGGCGACGCCACGATCATGATCCGCTAGGGTGCCGGGTGGAGGCGACCAGGTGCCTGGTGGCCCTCCCGGTCTTCAAAACCGGTGGCGCCGAGCATCTCGGCGCGGCGGGTTCGATTCCCGTCCGCCTCCGCCAGTACCCCTCTCTCCCGTGGAGCGTCGTGAGCATCGACGATCTGCTGCTGCGTACCCGCGCCGGGCTCACGCGGCTGAGCCCCGCGCAGGCCTGGGCGTTGACGCGCGTGGGCGACGGCCTCATCGCCGACACCCGTCCCGAATGGCAGCGGCGCAGGGACGGCGAGGCCCCGGGCGCCATCGTGATCGAGCGCAACCACCTGGAGTGGCGGCTCGACCCGCGCAGCGCGGCCCGCATCCCCGAAGCCGCCTCCAGCAGCGTGACCTGGATCGTGCTGTGCGACGAGGGCTACTCCTCCAGCCTCGCCGCCGCGACCCTGCGCCAGATCGGCCTGTCCAGGGCGACCGACGTGATCGGCGGCTTCCAGGCGTGGATCTCGTTGGGGCTGCCGGTCAGCCGTCCCGCCGTGCCCGTCAGGCCACGAGGGCCGGGCGAGGGCCCGGTGCCCGCGCGGTGAGCCAGTCCCGCAGGCCGCCACCGACCTCCTGGCGAAAGGCCGAGGAAAGGTCGAGGAAAGCCCTCTGTCCCACGATCAGCGACATGAATGCTGATCAGGTTCGCGAAGACGGACCGGATTGACATCCTCCCCCTCGTCAACGACGGGGATTCCCACGGTCGCCCGTGAGGGTTCCTGTTTCACCGCCGGTTGCCCGCCCGAGAGGATCTCGTTGAGGTCTCACACCAGCTCCGCAGGCGTTTTACCTGTCCGCCAGCCCGGCGGCCAAGATGTTGTTCGCCGCGTTCACGTCCCGGTCATGCAGGACGCCACAGGCGCACCGCCACTCTCGGACGTTCAACGGCATGGACTGCTGGATGGTGCCGCAAGACGAGCACAGCTTGCTGGAGGGGAAGAACCGGTCGATCACGACCAGTTCCCGCCCATACCAGCTCGCCTGGACCAGGAGGGACACGAACCAGCGACCGGCCGCGTCCCTCGACACCGTCACCGTGGACGGCTCGCCACCCTCCGGCAGGGGACGCGACCACACGATGTGGAGGGGCGCGTCCATCTTCGCCAGCCTCAGCGCGCCGTCGCGCCAGCGGAACGCCGACCGGGTGTACTCCGCCGAGGCCCGCGCCTTCTTGCGGGACTTGAACGTCGGATACTGGGCGCGCTTGGCGAAGAAGTTGCCGAACGCCGCCTGCAGGTGACGCAGGGCCTGCTGCAAGGGGACGCTGGACACCCGCGACAGGAGGTCGTACTCGCCGCTGCGCTTCCACGCCGTCAGCGCCGCCGACGACTCCTCGTAGGAGACGCGGCGGCCTTCAAGGGTGTAGGCGCGGGTCCGTTCTTCCAGGGCCTTGTTGTAGACGAGACGGACGCAGCCGAACGTCCGGGCAAGCTCTTCGGCCTGCTCGGCAGTCGGGTAGAAGCGGTACTTGTAGGCCCGCTTCACACTCTGCGCCACGCCGCGCATCCTACCGAACGATCAGCCAGGTATCGCGTGTTTGTTCGATTCCATCGATGCGGCCGGCAAACGCCGTTCCGCCCTGGCCGCGCATCGGCTTTTCCTGTCCTGCTCCGCAGGAGTCCGATTCCTCCCCCGCCTGAAGGCGGGGGTTTCCTCGGAGGTCTTTGATGAACCGCGTATCGGTCGGCGTGCTGGGGGCCGTCGGACTGATGCGTGACGGCGTGGTGCTCACGCCGTCCGCGCCACTGCTTCGGGCGCTGCTCGGCCAGCTGGCCGTATCGGCGGGAACGCCGCTACCGTCGGCCGAGCTCATCAGGGTCGTGTGGCAGGACCAACCGCCGCGTGACCCCAAGGGCGCCCTGCATCTGGCCGCCTGCAGGCTGCGCGCCTGGCTGCGCGGAGCGGGAGAGACCCAGGTACGCGTGGTCACCGGGTCCGACGGCTACCACCTCGATCTCGGCGGAGGACGCACCGATCTGGAGCTGTTCCGCAGCGAGGCGAGCAGGTCCGACGCGACCAGTGAGACGCTGACGGCGGCGCTCGGGCTGTGGCGGGGCCGCCCCTTCGACAACGTGCCCGACCGGCGCTCCGACAGCCGCATGATCGAGGCGCTGCTCGCCGAGCAGGACTCGGTCACCAGACGCTCGGCCAGGGCCGCGCTCGACGAGGGGCAGCCGCATCTGGCGATCAGGCTGGTGGAACGGCTGTGCAGGGCCGACTCGCTGGACGAGGAGGCGCACGCCATCCTCATCGAGGCACTGGTCGCCACGGGGCAGCAGGGGGCCGCCGCCGTGACGTTCGACAGGATCAGACGACGGCTGGCGGTGGAGCTCGGCATCGAGCCCGGCACGCTGTTACGCCAGGCCCACCTGCGCTGCCTCACGGGGAGCGACCCTCCGGACACGGTCCAGGGCAGGGGCGGTGGCGCGGGCGAGCCCGGCCGCCAGACGGACGACGGGAACCACGGGGAACACGGGGAGCCCATGGCCGACGTGCCCACGCGGCTGCTGGGCAGGGAGCGCGACCATGCGGGGCTGGCGGCGCTGGTGCGCAACCGGAGGCTGGTCACCGTGATCGGCCCACCGGGGATCGGCAAGTCACGGCTGTGCGCGGAGCTCGCCGTACGGGAGACGGGGCACTTTTCCGGCGGGGTGCGGGTCGCACGGCCGCACGAATCACTGAGCGCCCCCGAGGGCACGGGGCCCGCGTTGCTCATCGCCGACGACTGCGACGAACGGCTCGGCGAGCTCCGGGCGGATGTCGAGCGGCTGATGGCGTCCAGGCCCGACCTAACGGTCGTGATCACGGCCAGGCGCCCGCTCGGACTGTCGGGAGAGGTCATCTGGAGCCTGGGCCCGCTCGACCTGGACGCGGGCGAGCGGTTGCTGCGGGCCAGGGCCGCCGAGGCCGTACCGGGGCTCGCCTTCGGCGCCGACGACCGGCCATGGGTGCAGCGGCTGTGCGCGCTGGCCGACGGGGTGCCCGCCATCATCGAGAGCCTGGCCTCGCTGATGCGTACCTTCCCTCTGAAGGTCCTGGCCGAGCAGGCCGAGCGCGACCTGGGCGCGCTCATCGACGACGTCAACCCCGCGGCCGCCCGGTTCACCGCGGGCCTCGACCAGGTATGGCAGGGGCTGTCGAGCACCCAGCAGATCATGCTGGTCAGGACCGCCGCCTTCCCCGGCGACTTCGGCCTCCACTGCGCCGTGGCCGAGTGCGCGGAGCCGCCGCTGGAGGTGGGAAGCGTGCCCGGAGTGCTCGCGGCGCTCGTCGACCGCGGCTGCGTGCTGCCGTTCGAGAGCGCCATGGGCCGCCGCTACCGACTGCTGGTCCCCGTGCGGGCGATGGTGCTGCGCCGCTTCCGCCGGCCGAGGATGGGCAGGTTCCCGACCGCCCGCCTGCCCGCCCGCGCCCGCTGAGCCCTCCGAACCGGCGGACGAGGAGGTCGTGGGCGCCTTTCCCGTGGTCGGCGCTCAGCCGCCCGACGCGCGGGTGCGGGCGAGGTCGCCGACGCGGCGCAGCCCGGCCTCGTCCAGCGTGCCACCCACCACGATCAGCCGGTCGTCGGTGGCGGTGGCCACCTGGACACCGCCGGCCAGGCGGGCGACGGTGGCGGGCCCGCCCTGGCCGCCCGGCGACTCCACCTCGCCGACGGCGCCGCACTCCGCGTAGAAGCGCTTGAACCGCTGCACGCCCTCGCCGGGCGCCGTGAGAAGCAGTTCCCACACGACGGTCCCGTCGGCGGCGCGGAAGTCCCGCCTGATCGTCTTCTCGGCGCCGGGGGCGATGGCCGTGACACCGCAGGGAACCCTGTCGGCGGGCAGGTCCGCCCACGCCGCCTCGGCGGTGGCGGTCGCCGTCCACTCGCGGCCGCCGCCGAGCTGTCCCGCCTCAAGCAGCAGGGCCTCCCCGTCCGCGGTCGCCGCGGACGGAGAGGTCGTCGCGTCCGGGAACGTCGTCGCGGGCGCGGAGGTCGTCGCGGACGAGGACGTACCGCAGCCGGTCGCGCACAGCGTGGCGACCGCGGCCGCCACGCCCGCGCGACGCATACGTTCCTTCATGAGGCCCTCCTAGAGGATCGTGACGACCAGGGCGAGCAGGAATCCGGCGGCACAGATCTGCCCCATCCGCGACAGCGAGCACAGCATGTCCCTGTCCCACTGGCGAGGGTCGTCGCTGCGCGACCTGAGGTACGGCATGAGCGCCCTCCCCGCGCCGAACCCGATCCCCGCGAGCAGTCCTGCCCCCAGACCGCCGGCCAGCACGACGACGGCCACCAGCAGATGCGGCAGCGCGGTCGGCGTGTAGGTGCGCACGCCGGTGCCCATCTCGAAGCCGAACTGCAGCGGCCCCTCGAACTCGGCCTTCGGGATCACGTCCTGCGGCACGAGTCTGCGGTTCTGCGGCAGGGACAGCGGCCGTCCGATCAGCTCGAACGACATGATGACGGACACGACGGGCAACAGGGTCCACAGGCGTACCGGCTCCGGCACCACGGAGGCGATCCCTGCCACGGCGCCGACGACGGCGCCTGACACCAGGGCGCCGAGCATCAGCCCGGAATTGAAGATCAAAAGCTTGTCTCGCCAGACCGACGAGGTCAGCAGGTCCGCTGAGTTGAGGCTTCAAACCGACCCCGACAGCGAGAAGCCCGCCGTCACGCCCATCAGGATCCACGCGGGCATGTCGAGCGGGAGCGACCAGACCAGGTGTGCCACCGCCAGGGCGGTGGCACACGCGGCCATCCAGGACGAGGCCCTCATCTCAAGGGTTCGGCCAGGAACAGATGCGCAGCACGGTGCTGCCGTCGCAGGTGGCGACGTACCCGTCGGCGCAGCGGTAGGGGGTGCTGCCGAACTTCCACCGCCACGCGTTCCGCTTCGTCATGCCGTTGCCGCACGCCTTGGTGGCGTAGCTGTTCCAGCAGGTGCCGCTGCCGCGCAGGAACCAGCCGTCACCACCGCAGTGCGACTTCGAGTACGGCGCGCCGACGCAGATCTTGGAGTTGTCGTTGTAGCCGCTGAAGTTGTCGTAGCCGGCGCAGTTCGTGTACTCGTTCCCGACCGCCGCCTCCGCCCTGTTGGCCCGGCTCGGGGGTAGCGCCGAGACGATGTTGAGCGCCAGGGCGCCGCCGAGCACGCCGATGGACTTGAACATGGTCCTGCGGGACGGCCTGGCCTTCCTGACGATGGTGGCGCCGGCGTTCTCGTCGTCGTCGGCGTGCGGTACCTGCGACCAGTACTGGTCCACGTCGATGCTCATCTGCTTCCCCTCTGATCGGCGGCGCTCACGCCGAGCATGGTGTCAAGGTCGTCGTCCGAACCGGCCAGCCTGCGCCATTCCTCGACGCCGCCGGCGGTGTACTTCAGCAGGGTGGGGGTGGCGCCGACGGCGATCCTGCCGAGCAGCTCGGCGTCGATCACCGCCTCGACCGGTGTGCCCGCCACCCATTCGGCGCAGCTCAGGGTGGCCGACAGCAGTACCAGGTGGGCGTCGGGGACCGCGTGCGCGACGCGCGCCAGGTGCAGCGCCCGCTCCTCGCAGTTGCCGCACACGGCCGTGACCACGAGCACGTACGTCGGCCGCCCGTCGGCGTCGCCGAACCGCTCGACCACGCGGGGGGTGGTGTGGTCGACGGTGGCGACGGCGGCCTTGATCGTGGCGTTCTGCAGATCCCTGATCATCCTGAGCATCGCCGACAGCGCGAACAGGGCCAGCACGGTGCCGAGGAAGGCGAGCACCGCGAGGGAGTTGACGATGTTCTGCATCGGCCTAGCCCAGTCCGCAGCTGATGGACTCGACCGCGACGACGAACCTGGGGTCCTCGGGCCGCGCGGCGGTGATGGTGGTGGCGGTGGTGTCGTTGACCACCAGGGCGGAGCGGGAGCGCACGCGCCCCCGCTGGTCGGTCTCGTCGATGCGCCACATCTGGCCGCCGCGCACCCGCCTGCCCTCCGTGCCGGGCATGAAGGAGGTGACCTGGGAGGCCGGCGTGACCTGCACCGAGCACAGCTGGTTGATCGTGTTGACCGCCAGCAGGTTGCCGAACTGATGGCCCGACCCCGGGCGCGGCAGCATCGTCAGCCCGTCGGGGGCGTCGCGCACGTCGAACAGCGAGAGCCGGTCCATGAACGTCTCCAGCGGCACGCCGGTGCCGGGGACGAAGATGCCCACCTCGTGGTAAGGCCCGATCCACAGCATGTTGGTGCCGGAGTTCTCCGGGTCCTCGAGGGAGAGGATCCTGCCGCCGTTCCTCGAGGCCTCGCGGACGACGTAGCGGGACCAGTCGCCGCTCTGCTTGGAGATCGACTCCTCGGACCCGGCGGGCGAGACGTTCACCCGGTATCCGCCGTCGGGGCCGTAGAGCCAGACCGCGTAGGCCCACCGGCCGATGAACGGCTGGGGTTCGCCGTCGACGGTCAGCGTGCGGCCGTCAGGTGTGCGTACGTTCACCTTTCCTGCCTTTCGTCAGGTCGGGCGGCGGTCAGCCGCAGTGTCCCCACGGGCTCAGCGACTGGAAGCGCTGGCCGCCTGGCGCGTCGGAGGCGACACCGCCGAACTGGACGCACTTGCCGCCCGCCTGGACGCGCACCGGGCCCGCGTACGTGGTGAAGTCGCCGCCGTCGCGGTGGATGGTGCTGGACCCCTGCACCTGGATCCGCGCCTCGGTGTAGGTGCGCACGCCCAGGTTGGTGTTCTTCCAGGTGACCACGCAGTTGTAGCCGTTGTTGTTGTAGAGCAGGTAGGAGGTCGCCCAGAGTCGGGGGGTCTTGATCGGGACCGAGTCGATGATCCGGTAGCCCGAACCGCACACGCTCTCCGGCGTGGCGGCCGCGGCGACGGTGCCGCCGGCGGCGGAGCCGGTGTCGGCTCCAGCCGGCGCGGCCTGCAGGAGCAGGACGGCGGCGGCCGCGGGTACCAGGGCACGCGAGAAGCTGCTCATGGGGTTCACGTACTTTCCGTCACGGTGGCCGCATCTCGGCCGTCGCCGTTGACGATCTTCCGGAGCGCCCGGACGGGTCAAGATCCCCGAATCGGACTATCAACGCGTGAGCCGACACGGACAGGCGCAGGAAACCGCGCAGAAAGGAATCGGGGGTTCACTTTTCCTCGACGACCACACGCTGTCCTGGGAATCGGGTGCCGATGAACGAAGAGGGGATGCTCGCCGCGCTCGCCCTGCCCGGTGCCCTCCTGCTGCTCTACGCGGCCGCCCGCAGGCTCGTTCGCGGCCCCAGGCTTGCGGGCGTCCTGCGCGCCCACCGGCTCCTGCCGCCCCGGCTGGTACGTCACGCGCTGTGGATGGAGGCCGCCGAGGCGGCCGCCGGCGCCGTCGCCGGAGTCGCGTGGCTGGCGGGAGCCGCTCCGGTGTTCACGGCGGGGGCCGCCGTGACAGGCGCGCTGCAGGCCGCCTTCGCCGGCTACCTCGCGGTGCTGCTGCGCGAGCGCGGCCGGGTGCCGTGCGGCTGCCTCGACGACCACGCTCTCGCCTCGCCCGCCTCGGTGGGACGGGGGCTGGTGCTGGCCTCGGGCGCCCTCCCCGCGGCGCTCGGCCTGGCCGCGCCACCGGCGGCGCCGGGCGAGCGGGTCGTCCTGCTGGCCGGGAGCGTCCTGGTCGTGTTGATCCTGGTCGTGGCCGCGCAGACCATCGACCTGATGGCGTCAGGACCCCGTGGGAGGCGCACTTAGTCTGGCCCGATATTCGTGGACAAATCATCGACAGCGTGTAAACGGGTGAATGCCCAGAATTACATCCTGATCGGATAAGCTCCACGCGTGCTGCCCACTATTGCCGACGTTCTGGCCCTGGAGACCGTTCGCAGGGGCAACCCCCGCGTGGTCGCCGGCGCGGACCGGCTCGACAGCAGGGTGCGGTGGGTGCACGTCGGCGAGATCGCCGACATCGCGCATCTGTTGCGCGGCGGCGAACTGGTGCTCACCACCGGTGTCGCCCTCCCCGAGGATCCCGAGAAGCTGGCCGCCTACATCGGCGAACTGTCGGCCGTGGGCGCGGCCGGCCTGGTCGTGGAGCTGGGCCGCAGGTTCGTGCGCGAGCTGCCACGCGCGGTGGTCAAGGCGGCCGAGGACCATGGCTTCCCGCTGATCGTGCTGGCCAGGGAGACCCCTTTCGTGCAGATCACCGAATCCGTGCACGCCAGGATCATCGACATCCAGTTGGAGGAACTGCGCGCCTCGGAGCAACTGCACGAGGTCTTCACCGAGCTGTCGGTCGAGGGCGCCTCGCCCGCCGAGGTCCTGGCCCAGGTGGCCAGGCTGTCGGGCCGGCCGGTGCTGCTGGAGAACCTCGCCCACCAGGTGCTCGCCTGCGAGTCGGCGGGCCGCGACGCCGGCGTGCTGCTGGCCGGCTGGGAGACCAGATCGCGCGCGGTCGCGCCGCAGGATCGCACCGCCTACGACCCCGCCGCGGGCTGGCTGGTCACCGTCGTCGGCGCGCGCGGCCAGGACTGGGGCAGGCTGATCCTGCTCTGCGACGCCGCGCCAGGCCCTCGCGAGATGGTGCTGGCCGAGCGCGCCGCCACCACGCTGGCGCTGGGCAGGTTACTGGAGCGCCACCAGGAGTCGCTCGAACGGCAGGCCCACGGCACGATCATCACCGGCATCCTCACCCACGCCTACGCCGATCCCGACGAGGCCGCCGCCCGCGCCCGCGCGGTGGGGGTGCCGCTCACCGGGCGCAAGCTCGTCAGCGTCGTCCTGCGCCTCGTCGAGCCCTTCGACCAGGCCATCGACGGCCAGGCCCAGCTCGGCGAGCTCGCCGAGGCCACCGCCGCCGTATGCCGCGACGCCAAGCTGCCCGCGCTCGTGGGCGCGCTCGACCAGGACCGCGTCGGCGTGCTGCTCCCCCTGCCGCCCCGCACCCTGGTCGAGCCCGCGCTGACCGCGCTCGCCGAGCGGCTGCGCGCGCTGTGGAAGCCGGGCTCCACGTTCGTGCTCGCCGCCGGTTCGGCGGTGGAGTCCATCCGCGACGTGCGGCGCAGCTTCCTCGAAGCCGAGCAGGTCGCCGACGTCGCGGTCCGGCAGCCGGACGGCAGGGCCTACTACCGGCTGCCGGACCTGCGCCTGCGCGGCCTGCTCCACCTGCTGCGCGACGACGCCAGGATCCAGACGTTCGCCGAACGCGAGCTCGGCCCCCTGCTCGCCCACGACGCCCAGCGCGGCGGGGACCTCACCCGCATCCTGCGCATCTACCTGGACGCCGGGCGCAACAAGGCGGTGGCCGCCCAGAAGGCGCACCTGTCGCGCCCCGCCTTCTACGACCGTCTCCGCCGGCTCGAGCGCATCCTCGACACCGACCTGGACGACGTCGAATCCTGCCTCTCGCTCCACGTCGCCCTCATGGCCCTCGAATCCTTCCGCAGGGAGAACCGTTGATCCGCGTCATGCACGTCGCCGACGTCCCGCTCGAGCCCGACCCGCTCGACCCCGCTCAGATCGTCTCGGGCACGCCCGTCACCTCGGTGGCCGAACTGGACGAAGGCCGCGGCATCTGGGAGATCACCCCCGGCGTGGTGACCGACGTGGAACGCGACGAGATCTTCGTCGTGCTGTCGGGCCGGGCGACCATCGCCGTCGAGGGGGGCGAGACCGTCGAGGTCGGCCCAGGTGACGTCTGCCTGCTGCCCGAGGGCGCCAAGACCACCTGGACCGTCCACGAGACGCTGCGCAAGGTCTACCAGGCCCACTGATCGCTAGAAGCCCATCGCCTGCCTGACCTCCTCCAGCGTGCGCACGGCCCGCTCCCTCGCGCGCGCGTTCCCCTCACGCAGCACCTGGCGCGCCTCCGCCAGGTCGACCTCGCTCCTGCGCTTGCGGATCGGGCGCAGGAACTCGTTGACCGCCTCGGTCAGCATGCCCTTGAGGCGCGCGGCTCCGCCGTACCCGATCTCCTCGGCGATCTCCTCGGGGGCGCGGCCGAGGCAGAGCCCGGCCAGCGTCAGGAGGTTGGCGACCTCCGGCCTGCTCTCAGGGTCGTAGGTGATGTGGCGGTCGGCGTCGGTCCGCGCCCCGCGGATCAGCGCGGCGGTCTCGTCCTCGCTCGCCTTCAGCGTGATCGCGTTGCCCCGCGACTTGCTCATCTTGCCGCCGTCCAGGCCGTGCAGCAGCGGCGCGTCGCCCATCATGGCCTCGGGTACGGGGAAGACGGGCCCGTAGCGCTCGTTGAACCGGCGCGCGACCAGCCTGGTGACCTCGACGTGCGGCAGCTGGTCCTTGCCGACGGGGACGAGCGTGCCCTTGCAGAACAGGATGTCGGCCGCCTGGTGCACGGGATAGGTGAACATCAGCCCGCTGACCGCGGACTGCGAGCTGTGCGCGATCTCGTCCTTGACCGTCGGGTTCCGCTGGAGCTCGGCCACGCTGACCAGCGACAGGAACGGCAGCAGCAGCTGGTTCAGCTCGGGGATCGCGCTGTGCTGGAAGATCGTCACCTTGCCTGGGTCGATGCCGACCGCGAGGTAGTCGAGGAGGAGATCGTCGATGTTGGCCTGGATCCTGCCCGGCAGATCCCTGTCGATGATCACCTGATAGTCGGCGACCAGCACGAACATCTGATGGATGTCCTGGAGCCTCACCCTGTTCGCCAGGGTGCCGAAATAGTGGCCGAGATGCAGCGGCCCTGTCGGCCTGTCACCTGTCAGCACCGTGTGGTTCATTCTGGGTCCTTTTCGAGAAATGTCCCCAGACGCCACGAAAGGCCGTCCGAGGACGGCCTTTGCGCATGCGGAGGTCAGTGGCCGTCGATCGGCCGCCACCACATGCTGATAGTCATGGACCCCATTATAGGGCGCAAGCCGTACCGGACCCAGATTCCGTACGGCTTGCGCCCGGCTCTCTGTTACCTGCGGTGATCCTGCGTCGCCTCGGCGTGGAGCGTGTCGTCCGCGCAGATGTACATGTCCCACCGGCGGGGACGCGTCACGAACGCGCCGAGGATGAACCCCAGCACCACGCTCGCGATGATCACAAGGAGGATGTTCAGCCCCATGTCGGCTGCCTCTCGGGATGGAGTGCCGCTCGAATCCTTGATACGCGGCCTACCGAAAGGTAACGCCGAGCGGTAGGCCACCGCAGGGGAATCCCGTCATTGTCGTGTCAATTGGATAACTGTCTTCAACGGGTTCGCGTGTTTCGCCCCCTCCCCGTAGTTGATCTCGCCAGGATGGACCGGCTTGTCATCATCCACGGGGAGTTTTCATGTCACGACGCGCCTTCATCGGCCTGGCCGCGGCCGCCGCCCTCACGGTCACCTCGGCGGTGCCCGTCGTCGCGCAGGAGGTGTCGGCGCCCTTTCCCTCGGCGCGGTTCCCCCTCGGCGAACGGGGCATCCCTGCGAAGACGCAGAAGTCCGTGACCAGCGGCATCGACCTCTACACCGTCTCGACAGGCACGGCCAAGGACGGCTACACGGTCACCGTGCTCATGCCGAGCGGCCGCGACTACGGCATGCGCGAAACCGCCGAGGCCAAGGCCGCGGAGGTGGAGGCCGCCGGCCAGACCGCCAGCGTCCAGAAGGTCATCCGCCCCGCGGCGGCCGACGACCCGGCGGAAGAGATCTACATGGTCCGCGTGGGCCTGTGGCCGTTCAAGGACAAGGCCAAGGCTGAAGAGGCCGCCAAGGCTCTGACCGACGCGGGTGTCAAGGCCCGCGCCGACTACCTCGGCGACGACGGCCTGAAGACGACGGGCCCGTGGGAGATGCAGGTCCTGACCATCGACCCGCGCGGCTTCCGCGGCTCCTACGCCGCCAGCCTCGGCGTCAGCGTCGGCAAGCGCGAGACCACCTCGTCGATGGCCAAGGCGCAGAACGCGATCGCCGCCGTCAACGGCGGCTTCTTCAACATCCACACCTCGCCTGCCCTGCGCGGCGAGCCGCTCGGCATCTCCGTCGTTCGCGGCCGCATGCTCAGCGAGGCCGTGCCCGGCCGCTCCGCCCTCGTCCTCAAGGGACGTACGGCCCGCGTCACCGAGCTCAAGAGCACCGTCGTCGCCGTCTCCCAGGACGGCAACCGGCTTGACGTCAACGGCGTCAACCGCCTCCCCGTCGCCGACGAGCTCGTCCTCTACACCGAGGAGTACGGCGTCAAGACCCCCGCCGACGGCGGCGCCGAAGCCGTCCTCGACGCCACGGGCAAGGTCACCGCGCTGCGGCAGGCGGGCGGCGCCGTACCGGCCGGATCACGGGTCCTGCACGGCTCGGGCACCGCGGGCGAATGGCTGTGGGAGCACGCCTGGGAGAACTGGAACGTCAACATCGACACCAAGGTCATCGACGAGCGCACGGGGCGCAGGGTCGTGCTCACCCCTGACGTCAGCATCATCGGCGGCGGCGTGGGGCTCGTCCGCAACGGCCGCATCAGGGTCACGGCCAAGCGTGACGGCCACGACTCGGTCAACATGATCCTGCGCCGGCACCCGCGCACGCTCGCCGGTGTGACCCGTTCCGGCGGCCTCATCCTCGCCACGGTGGACGGGCGCAAGCCGGGCATCACGGTCGGCGCGAACATGATCGAGGCGGCCCAGCTGATGAAGTGGCTGGGCGCGGTCCAGGCGATCAACCTCGACGGCGGCGGGTCGACCGCGATGGTCGTGGGAGGCAAGGTCGTCAACAAGCCGTCCGACGGCGGTGAGCGCGCCGTCGGCGACGCGCTCCTCATCCTCCCCTGATCATCGTCCCCTGACATCGCCGGCCCCGCGCCTCCGTTCGGGAGGCGCGGGGCCGTCTCGGGCGCGGGGGCGCCCCCCGTGGGGGGATCTCCGGGCGGGGCGCATCTGGCGCAGCGCCCGCCGGTCACGCCTGCCCGGGCCGGACTTTCTAGCGCAGGGCCTTCTTCGTGTCGGCGATGAACGCGCCGACATACGGGTGGGCCGGGTACAGCTTCCGCACCAGGTGGAACTTGTCCAGCGCCGCCTCGTACCGTCCGCTGAAATAGTCCTCCAGGCCCGCGCTGTAGACCCGCGACGTCCGTGACCCGCGCGGCTCCACCGCCGCGGCGGCCAGCCGCTTCTTGATGACGCCGACCGGCAGCACGAAACCGGCGTTCTCGGCGAGCCCGCTGTCCATGGTGGCCGCCGCGACCACCATCCCGATCACCCGGCCGTCCGCGCTGAACACGGGTCCGCCGGAGTTGCCGACGTACATCGGAGCCTGCGCCTGCAGATACGGCACGCCCTTCACGCTGGTCCGCCTGACATTGAAGGCGCCCTCGGTCACCGACGGATACAGCCTCGACAGCTCGTCCAGATCCGGGTTGAGCGACAGGATGCCGGGGAACCCGCTGATGTAGAGATTGTCGCCCACCCTCACGTCGTCGTCGCTGCCCAGGGAGACGGTCGGCAGGCCCCGCGCCCCAGCCATCTTCAGCAGTGCGAAGTCGGCACCGGGCCAGTCGCTTCCCTTCGCGACAAGTTCGAGGTTCCGAACGGAGATCTTGCCCTTACCGTCGTGCATCACGACGGCCAGTTCCTTCTTCAGACCCCGCACGCGCATGGCCTTGAGGTCGAAGGCGGTGAACATCTCCTCGGCCAGCTTCGTCATCCCCTCGTCAGGCTGCGCGACATCGGAGACACCCTTGATGAAGTCCTGCACATCACGCTTGGCGATCTTGGCCAGCGCCTTGGTCGCGAACTCCTGCCGCAGCGCCGCCTTGCTCATGCCGGCACAGTGCGCGGCGGTCACCATGTACCCGTCGGGCGTGATCCACCAGCCGGTGCAGATACCGGCGACCACCTCGCCGTCGTCCTTCCTCAGGGCCTTGCCGGGCACGAGGTACTTGCCGACGTTCTTCGCCGCGGCCCTCAGCACCCACTTGATCTGGCTCTGGTGGTCGGCGGGAATCCGGCCCGCCTTCGCGTGCCGCTCGGCCTTGGCGAACAGGCCCTCGAACGCCTTCGTCGCCACCGGCTCGGGGATCGTCAGCGTGGCCGTGTAAGCCATCATGATCTGCTGGACCGCCGGGTTCGTCTCCGCGGCCAGCCTGGTGCCCACCGCGACGTCCTTCGGTTTGGGCTTGGCGAGTGCGCTCCCCTGCAACGCCGTGACGCCGGCCAACGCTATTCCTACCGCTGCCGCCGCTGCCAATGATCTGCGCATTCGTCTCACCCCTCGGTTGTCCTGGGGCGAGCATGCGGTCGGCCACTGGCGGACGGCTTAAAGCCCGGTTTCGACCGCCTTGCGAGCTGCTTCCGCAGGTCGCAAGGGATGTGGCGCAGGAGGCTCCAGATGCGTGACTTCGAGCCGGACTCGAAACGCCTGGAAAACACCGTCAGAAATGCAGAAAGGCCCCGCCGGGC